>JAQGOW010000335.1 GCA_028293405.1 Verrucomicrobiales bacterium | reverse complement strand
TAAAACAATTTTCATTTTGAGGGGTTATTTGTCAGTTGTTGACGGGCTGTAGTCAAGATTGTTTGAGGGGTGGAATTGATGTGGGTTAAAGGTTTCAAGCGTCTGGCGAATCGATGTTGAAGCGGCGCGAACGCCGCGCTCCGTTACGCCTAATGTTCGTGAACGCTCGGTTCGATGTGGATGAGGACGTCGGAGACTTCTGGAACTTTTCTGCGGACGTGGTCTTTGACTTGGTGTGCAATTATATGAGCATTGGCCACGGTCATCTGGGGATCAACTTCCATGTGCATGTCGACAAGGTATAGGTAGCCAGATTTGCGAACGAGGCACTTTTCGATCTTGTGGACGCCTTCGACTTCGGCAGCCGCCTGTTCGATTTGATGGACCGTTGCGCGGCTGGCCGATGTGTCCATCAATTCGTTGACGGCAGGACGCAACAGTTTCAAACCGTTGAACGCGATGATGCACGCGGCGACAATGGCGGCAATGTCGTCGGCTTTGGCGAATCTCGGGCCGCCGATCAGTGCGACGGTAATGCCGACAGCGGCTGCAAGGGAAGTTATGGCGTCGCTGCGATGATGGGCAGCGTCGCTGTACAGGGTGATGCTTTCCATTGAGTTTGCCTCGCGCACGACGAAGCGATACATGAGTTCCTTGATGAGCACCACGCCGAGCAAAACGTAGAGGGTGAACGCGTGCGGCAATTCGCGCGACTCGAGCGTGAGTTGGTTTGCAGAACGAAATGCGATGAAGCCGGCTGCGACCATCAACATTCCGGCTACGAAGGCTGCGGCAAGGGGTTCGGCTTTGCCGTGGCCGTATGGGTGCTCGTGATCGGCCGGTTCAGCGGCGACGACAAGGCCGCGCCAGACGATGATAGAACTGAACATGTCCGAGAGCGATTCGGTAGCGTCAGCAATGAGAGCGTTGGAATGGCCGAAAACGCCGGCGGTGAATTTTATCGCGGTGAGAAGCGCGTTGACAGCCATGCCGACGAATGTTGCGCGCAATCCGCGATTCAACCGGGCTTTTGGCTCGTCTCGCATAACAACAGGCAACGCGCGCGGAGCGCACGTTACCTTTTTATATCATATGGCAGAACATGGCGTCGCGCAGCTTGGGCTCGAACCAAGTGCTCTTGGGCGGCATGATGCCGTCCTGATCGGCGATGGTCATCAAATCGGTGATGCTCGTTGGGAACATCGAAAAGGCGCAGGCGTATTCGCCGCTGTTTACGAGTTTTTCCAATTCGCCGGTGCCGCGAATGCCGCCGACAAAGTTGATTTTCTTGCTCGTGCGCGGGTCGTCGATGCCGAAGATCGGGGCGAGCACGTGATTTTGAAGCAGGCTAACGTCGAGGCCGTCGATTCCTTTGGCGATTTTGGTCAACTCGGGCTTGAAGGTCAGTGCGTGCCACTTGCCATTTACATATAGGCTGAGGTCGTGCTTTTTCGTTGGTTGCGCCGTCGATTGCGAGCCGAAAGTGAAAACCTTTTCGAGCTTCTTCATCAAACCCGCGGCGTCGGTCCCGTTGAAATCTTTCAGCACGCGGTTGTATGCCTGGATGCTCACCTGGTTATCGGGAAAAATGACGCTCAGGAAAAACGCACTGTGACCGGCGCCGTTGCGGGATTTGTAAACGCGACCGGCAGCGGCGCTGCGATGATGCCCGTCGGCGATGTAGAGGGCCGGCATTTTAGCGAATTCTTTGCGAATGGCTTCGATGGTCGCGGCGTCGCGAACGGCCCAGGCGGTGTGGCGCACGCCGTCCTTTGCGGTGAAATCGGCATCGGGCGTTTGCGAGGTGACTTTCGCAGCGATGGCGTCGACTGCGGCAACGGCTTTGTAAACGAGGAAGACGGGGCCGGTTTGGGAATTGAGCGTTTCGATGTGACGGACGCGATCGTCTTCTTTGTCGGGGCGGGTGAACTCGTGTTTTTTGACGATGTTCTTGAGGTAATCTTCGCAACTCGCGCCGGCGACTAAACCGATCTGGGCGTGTTTGCCCATGATCTGGCGATAGAAATAATAGTATGGCTGCGAGTCTTGCTTGAGCGAACCTTCACGGATGAGCTTGTCGAAGTTCTCTTTGCCCTTGGCATAAACCTGCGGCGAATATTGGTCGGTGTTTTCGGGCAGATCGATTTCCGGTTTGCTGACGTGGAAAAAGCTTAGAGGATTGTCCTTCGCTTGCTCGCGCGCCTCGGCGGAGGAGAGCACGTCGTAAGGCAATTCGCAGATGCGAGCAGCGAGTTCGGGTTTTGGGCGTAAAGCGGCAAATGGTTCGACTTGGGCCATAAAATCAGCAAAACGGTAAAGACGGCAACGACGGAACGCACGCAGAAAATTCGGCCCGCACCAATTCATTGATACGTTTCAACCGTTGTGATAGTTGTTGGCCAACCCCGATCTTATGAACGCAGAGCCTGTACCATCATTAGCAAATCAAAAAATGCGCACGCGGACACCAGGTCGGCAGTGGATGTTCCGCATAGTAGCGGCCGTCCTGCTCCCGTTGGTTGTTCTCGGGACTTTGGAACTCGGTTTGCGGGTGGCGGGGTATGGTTATCGAACGACATTTTTTCGTCCGTATCAGATCGGAGGGGAGGACTTCCTGGTCGAGAACGAGAAGATCGGGCTGCGGTTTTTTCCACCTGAACTGGTTCGCAGTCCGCAAGAATTGCGGATGCGCGCCCACAAGGCCCCTGGTACTTTCCGAATTTTTGTGCTCGGCGAATCAGCGGCGCTGGGAGACCCCGAGCCTGCTTACGGCGCGTGGCGGTACCTCGAGGCCATGCTGCGCGAACGCTACCCAAAGCAAACTTTCGAAATCATCAATGTCGGCATGACCGCGATCAACTCCCACACCATTCTACCCATTGCCCGAGAGTGCGCCGGGCTGGACGGTGATTTGTGGATTGTCTACATGGGCAACAATGAAATGGTCGGACCGTTTGGCGCGGTCACCGTTTTCGGCGCAAAAGCGCCGCCGCGCTGGATGGTTCGTTTTGGGCTTTCGCTCCAGAGCACACGCGTGGGGCAGTTGGCAGCGTCGACGGGGCATTGGCTCAAAGGCAAACGCGCGGTGCAATGGGATGGGATGCGGATGTTTGCCGGGGAGCGGGTCGGGCCGATGGATCCGAAACGCGAGTCGGTCTATGCGAATTTTCGCGGGAACTTAGAGGATATTCTCGAGGCAGGGCTTTCGTCAGGAACGCGAATCATTCTGAACAAAGTCCCCGTAAACCTGCGGGATTGTCCGCCGTTCGCTTCGATGCCGCAATCCGATCAACAGAAACAGAAATCTTCACAAGCGGATCCGTATTCGGCGCAGAATCAGTTTGCCCTGGCGCGTTCTTCTTTGGATGGCACCAATTGTGCCGAGGCGCGAAAGCATTTTGCGTTGGCGTGCGATTATGATGCTTTGCCGTTCCGCGCGGATTCGCGAATCAACGGAATCATCGCAGAGGCAGGCCGCCGGTTCGCCTGTCCGGAATTGCGAATGGTGAACGCGGACGAGGTTCTCGACACGAACAGCCCTTGCGGCGTTGCGGGCGAGGAATCTTTTTACGAGCACGTTCATCTTAATTTTGATGGCAACTATCGTCTGGCCCAGGCGTGGGCGGCGGAGATTGAGAGTTTGCTAGGGAAAAAACTTAAGGCGTCAGGTGCTGCAGCCGGGAACGGCGAGTGGGCTTCACAGGAAATATGCGAGCGCCGGCTGGGGTTGACCGATTGGAATCGCGTCAAAGTTCTTCAGGATATGGTCCAGCGATACAAACGGCCACCGTTGAGCGATCAGGCCAATAATGAATCGCGCGCGAAAGAAGTTCGGGAGTTGGAAAAACGGGTGACCCAGCGGATGGATGCCGCCGGAGCAGCCAAAGCCCGCGCGGACTTTGAGGACGCAGTGGCGCGTGCGCCGGACGATTATTATCTTCGCCAGAAATATGCGGCGTTTCTGGAAGATACACGTGACCAGTCGGGCGCTCTTGCGCAATGGCGCGAAGTGCAGAGATTGATTCCTCACAATGTGATGCCTTACTTCGCCATTGGGAAGGCGCTCGGATCACAGGGCAAGATCGAGGAAGCGGAGGATAGTTTAAGAATCGCCGGAAAAATACGGCCGGAGTTCGGCCCGACCTGGCTTGTGCTGGCTCAGCTCGAGATGAATCAGTCG
>JAQGOW010000582.1 GCA_028293405.1 Verrucomicrobiales bacterium | reverse complement strand
TTCGAATTCATAGCGATCGCCACCCGCGCCGTAGTAACCGAAATTGACCTGCAACGAAGCCGTATTGGTGGTGAGCGCGCTATAGGTGTAGGCGAATGCGTTTGTGGCGTTGCCTTCTTCTACGACGGCGGGAATTTCCAGACCGTTGGCGTTGTCGCGGAACTGCAGGACATCGGGCGTGCTGACGGTTTGGAAATAGTAAACCATGTTTGATAAAGAAACCGGCGGAGCAGGGGGCAGCGAGGGAATGAGAACGGGCGCGGGATTGCTCGCGCCACCGTCGACGAGATGGAAGATACCGGTGCCTCGGTCTTTGAGACGACCGTTGGCGTAATCTTCGTTCACAAATGTGCCGCTGTTCGTGTTGCCGAAGGTGAACGTGACCACGTTGCTCTTGCCGTTGTTGAACAAAATGTCGGCTTCGATTCCGCTATCGCTGGTTTTGCTGGCGCTGTAGGTAAACCCATCGACATCCTTGCCGCTGGTTTCGGTGCCGTTTGTTTCGGTGGGGAAATTCAAGCGATCAGGCGAGTTGGCATCGTCGTTCATTTGAAAGGACAATCCAGCAAGCGACCAGGGAGCGAACGCGCCGGCGATGTTGGTGACAACAACTTCGACCACGCGATAGTAGGTGTTCGGCGTGGTCTGTGTCGAAGCGAGTTTGCTGTGGCGATGGCCATTTCCATATTCGCGTTGGCCGACATTCACCCAATCGACGAGGTTGGTCGAACCTTGCATTTGATATGTATTGTTGGTTTTGGTATCGAAATCGACTTCGACTGCGTGGTGAATTTCTGCAGCGTGGCAGAATTGAGTTAGTCCCGCGAAGCGAGCAAGGTGTTAAGCTTTTTTAGAATCTGTTTCATAGTTGGCCTTTGACTTGGTTACGCAGTCCTTTAGCAATGACCTTGCCAACTATTCTTCAGCCCATACGAAATGCGTTAAACCATTGATTTCATTAGGGAAAATACGTGCTTTAAAACTTTTGCGCGGTCGGAGGGGATTCGAAGTGATCCCTGAAGCGGAACAGGTGTTCCGGTTGCGGAACAAGAAGTTATTGGACTGCGATGCGGTAAAAGTGCATCCCGCTGCCGGATATATCCAATTGCAGCGTCTGGCCGTCACCGACGAAGTTGTTGGACCATGCCTGCCAGGGGCCAGTGATGTTCGTGGCTTCTTCGATGGAATATAACTGATTGGTGAGCGTGGGAATATTTAGCGTTAAGCCCGCGCCGACGGTCCAACTCAGCGCGGGAGGAATCACGACACGCAACGGCATCGCCGCGCTTAATGTGCCGAGGTCGTTTGTGACGACGAAAGAATAGCTACCGGCGTCGGTCGTTGTGACGCTCGGGAAATTCACGGAGGAAGTCGTTGCGATCGTAGCGTTATTTTTCTTCCAGACGAAAATCAAGGGAGGGCAGCCGGAGATACTTGGCGTCAACGACACGGGCGTGCCGGGTTGCACAACAGTTGAAGCCACAGGTGCGAGCAACGACGGCGCTTGAGGAATCTGATTTGTGTTCAAACTGTAATTCAAATAACCCAACCCATTCGCACCGGCGACGCCTTCAACGGCGACAACGTATTGTCGTGTTTTCACCGCAGGAAAGCTAATGCGACCCGCACCATTGCCCGCGCTATTGTTGTCGCAGGAAATTGGGATCAGATCAGCGTAACTGTTGATCGCGCCGTTATAAGCGTACGCCTGAACAACGGTGTCGTAGGCGCTGCCGACGGTGTCGAGCGTGATGGTTCCGTTGGCAGGTGGTTGATAAATGAGCCAATAGGATGAGCCGCCGCTGACACCGCAATGTGCCGGTTCGGTGGGATCGATGACAGCATAGGTGGAGTTGAAAATCTGGCTGCCGGTATAGCCACGAACGACGCCCGTCGGTGTACGTGGCCGAATCACGAAATTCCCGCCGGCATCTGCGCTGCCGATCAATGGTGTGGACGGCGCATCGAGAATTTTGCCTTGTGCGAGTGCTGTCGTGATGCCCTCGGTATTGACCTGAAGTTCAAAGGGCATCGATGTATAGCTGTTACCACCATTCATCGCGACTTTCACCGAATAGCGACCGACGTTCGCGGCAGACATGCTCGCGATGGTGAAATTCGTGTCGATCACCCCATTTTCGACGCCGTTGAACATCCATTTCAATTTTGCGCTTCCTATATTGGTGACGTTGATCGACAGCGTGACTGGAACTCCGAGTTGCACGGCCTGATTCGGTGGGACACTTAAAATCACCGGCGGCACGAAACTGGTGGAATCGAAATTCAAACCGAGTTCCAATCCCCCCACCGCACCGAAATATCCGTCAATGGCGATTTCATAGCGATGGCCAGCCAACGCGCCGAATTCAACTTCGCTCTCGAGTTGGAGACCGTCGGAGTCGTCGGAACCGGCGAAAGGAGTGAGTTCGTCGAAACTCACCGGGTTGTTGTTGGTCGAGGAATAGACAGCGAGCAAGGTGTCGAAGCCGCTCCCCAGGGTCGTGAATTTTGCGATGCCGTTTGCCGGTGCCACCCATGAAATCCACAACGAATGACCGCCGGTTTTGCCCGCGTGCAACGGTTCGCCCGCTTCGAAACTCGCGGATGAATTGTTCCCGCTGATGTGCGCAGACGAACTCGTTAGCGTTACTCTGTTTGTGAAATAATCCTGAAGTTGGGCGTGAACACTGCAAGCGCCGGCAAAGAGTGATACGCATGCAAATCCAGCAAATCGCCGGATCCGCGCGCAGCTTAACGAACTATGTTTTCCAATATTCACGACAGACGCTCTACACCGATTAGCAGGTGGCTTGCCAAGACGTGTTTTGTTCGGAATTTGGCCTGATTATGAATGGTTTGAGCATTATTTGACGTGGAAAGAGCTTTGGGCTGTTCCGATAGCGGAACATTATTTGGCTTCGCGTAGTTCAGGCCATTTCTCGAGACGGCGCAAGAGGGCTTGCGGCGACATTCCCAGCTTGGCCGAGGCACGCCGTATGCCGCCATTCACCTCGCGCAATGTCTCGCGAATCAGCCGATATTCCTGCGCTTCAACTGGTGTAAGAGTCCGGGCGGCGGGTAAAGGTTCCGAAGACGCGGCGCTTATGATTGATGATGAGTCGTTTCGGTTCAACCAATTCAAATCAAGCGCGAGCCATTTCGAATCGTTGCTCATGCGCAGGAGTGAACGCTCCAACACATTGCGCAACTCACGAACGTTTCCGGGGAAATTATGCGAACTGAGCT
>JAQGOW010000303.1 GCA_028293405.1 Verrucomicrobiales bacterium | reverse complement strand
CGCCGTTCGTTTTCGAACTCCGCTTGATAGGCGAGCGAGCGTGTGCTGTAAACTTTCCCCATGTCTTCGGTCTGAACGAGCTTGGCCTCTGGATTGATCTTGCGAATTTCGCGCATCGCCTCGCGCGTCGCGGCGATTTCAATAAATAGCGCGCGAAAAAATTGAAGTGGATCCTTCGCATGCGGGTACCAATGACCGTAAAGACAACTGAAACGCGCCGTGGTGAGTGGTTCGTTGACTGGCGTGTAGTATTCAATCCAGGGAAAACGTTCTGCGACGTTCCGCGCATGCATCGCCAGCCCTGAGACAAAACTTTGATCGACTAAACTCGTGTGTTTCGGACCGCTCCCGTGATGGCAGAGGCCGGCAATCGGTTTTATGCCAAAACTGCGGGTTGCGTTTAGACGTTCGTCAGTCCATTGCCAGTCGATCGGCTCCGTCGCGTGCTTTTCCCACAGAGCGGGATAGCGCAATGCTTTGATTCCGGTTGCAGCAATGCGCTCAATATCGTCGAACCGCGCGTGATGCCCGCTGATTGTGACCTGGTCGTAGAACTCTTCTGCGACGCGATTTACCGTGGCTTCTATACCGCCCCAAAGTTCCAATGTTGGACTCATTTCGTGCACGCAGTATCCGATACGGCGCACAACAAAAACTAATGGGGAGTGTCGCAGAGGCCAACTGGCAGAAACCCCGTTTGTCGAAGCGATACGGATGCCGCTCCGGTCGATAGGGAAAGCGCTGACTTTGAACAATGGAGCCTTCCTATAGTCGGCGGAAGCTACTGTATTTCCGCGGCACGCATTAAAAACCCGTTCAGTCTAATATGTTGCGATCGTAACGCATTGAAGGTTAGGTCTTTGGGAAGGCCTGCTGACCGTTGCACTTACTCCATTTTTATGCCACTTCTGCTTGATTAGTGACACTGTTTCTGTAAACAATACGGCCTTCACATCGATCAACGATGGTCGAAGATCAAAAAAGCAACCAATCCAAACAATGTTCAACGTTCAACTCTGCCGTTGGGCCGCTATTGTTGCGGCCTGTTTCGTTGTCACTTCCACAATCCACGCCTCGCCATCAGCGACGCTCGATAACACGTTTGTCATAGGCTCCGGCGCAGGTTTTCCGAGTGACGGAAGTTCATGGCCGCAAGTAACCGCCTTGGCGGTTCAAAGCGATGGAAAAGTTATCGCCGGTGGACAGGCTTACTTCACCAACTTCAATGGAACGCCAATCCATTTTGTGTGTCGTATCAATGTAGACGGATCTTTGGACAGCACGTTTTTGACGAATGTTGGCACTGGCCCGGCGGGGCAGGGGTTTACGATCAGCAAGGTAGTCGTACAACCCGACGGACACATTCTGGTCGGTGGCACTTTCACGACGTGGAATGGAACGAGTCGCACCGCGCTGGTTCGGTTAAATAGCGATGGAACCTTGGATACATCGTTCATGTCGGGCGGCGGACCGTCCGGCGTGTTTGCACCCAATGTGGCGGCGATCGCATTACAGCCCGATGGGAAGATTCTTATCGGCGGATTTTTCTACTCCTTCGCTGGCCATGCCGTACCCTCATTGGTACGAATGAACGCGGATGGATCATATGACCCATCGTTTGTCGTGCCAGCGCAGAATATCGGCGTTGCAGCGATTGGTGTGCAGTCGGATGGGAAAATTTTCGTAGGTGGCGCTTTTTCGGCCTGGGCTGGATTTTCCACACCAGGCATTGTCCGTTTGATGCCCGATGGAACGTTGGACGCGGCCTTTGCGCCGACGCACACGATTCCGTTCCCCAGCCTCAGTTCACTATACGCGCCAGGTGATGGGAGCGTCTACATCGGTGGGTTTGTGGAAGGCACGAGCGTCACGACGACTCGATACTTCGCGCATTTGTATAGCAATGGTTCGATGGATGCGTTAGCGCCCTCCACAGTTGGATGGGTCGGCGATATCCAGCCGTATCCAACGGGTGGTTTGTTGGTGAGCGGACGCTTTCGCGATGTCAGCGGGCTATCTCGTGGCGAGTTTTTTTACATCGATAGCAACGGCAATGTAGACCCCGCATTTGCGCCACCGCCGTATACGGATATCACTGGCGATTTGGTCCACATCTATACGGTTGCCACCGCGCCCGACGGCAAAATCGTTTTCGGCGGATGGTTCACAAATTATCCCAATCAAACGCAACTCAACGGCCAGGATTACAGCGGCATCGGACGAATGATCGGTGGGTATGTGGGTGGCGCTGGATCGATTCAATTCAGGACGAGGTCGAATTCAGTCGTGGAAAATGCAGGTGTCGCAACGATTGCGGTGAATAGGTTCGGCGGAATAACAGGCGCGGTAACGGTGAATTACTCGACCACGGCCGGTTCGGCAACCGCTGGCGCGGATTACACAACAACCAACGGACAACTTTCATGGATTGACGGCGAAGGCGGCACGAAAACTTTCACTGTTCCTATCATAAACGATGGCGTGAGTGAGCCCTCCGAAAGTTTCACCGTATCACTTTCGTCGCCAACCGGCGGCGCGGTTGTCGGACTTCCATCGACCACGACGGTTACAATCGTCGACGTCAATTCAGCCCCGTCCATCACCAGCCAACCACAAAGCGCCACGGTAAATTTAAGTTATCCGGTGACATTCACCGTTGCCGCGGGTTCGGGATTGCCGCTGAATTATCAATGGTTGTCGAACAATGTGGCGATTGCGGGCGCGACACAATCCTTCCTCAAGCTGACGAATGTGCAGGTTTCATATTCCGCCAGTTACTCCGTCGTGGCCACTAACAGTGTGGGCGCGACGACAAGTTCGCCAGCGATACTGACCGTAAAGATTCCATCCGGGTTACTCGATCCAACATTCATTCCTCCGGGTAGCGGTACGAGCCAAGGATTCAATTTCGACGTGTATGCTGTCGCATTTCAATCAAACGGTCTTGTGGCGGCCGGTTCATTCAGCCAGTTCGGCGGCGTGGCCGTGCCAAATATCACGCGCCTGAATTTCGACGGCTCGCGCGACACGAACTTTCCTGCTGCGCCGAGTGGCGCGAATTCCCAAATTCAGTGCCTCGCGCAATATCCTGATGGACGCTGGTTAATTGGTGGTGCGTTCTCACAGTACGCAGGGACGAATCGTTCGAAGGTGGCGCGTTTGAATCCGAACGGCTCGCTCGACACAAACTTTGTCCCTTCCGCAGTCTCCGCATCAATCGTTGGAGCAGTCCTGCCGCAACCAGATGGCAGCGCGTATATCGGTGAAAACAATTTCGTCCGTAAGTTTCAAACAAACGGTGCGTATGACACGAATTTTATTTCGGCCACGATGAGTGGCCAGGTCTATGCGCTCGCGCAACAG
>JAQGOW010000298.1 GCA_028293405.1 Verrucomicrobiales bacterium | reverse complement strand
TTTCGACAATACTGTCGCAGCCAAAAACAAGTCCTCATCGGCAATTTACTTTTATTGGAATGGCGCCTGGCGAAGAGTCGGTCTAGGAACGGCCATCGTCGGCTCCGACCAGGTCTTCACTCCGGGCAGTGGCGTCATCATCCGCAAAGGGACGAACATCGTTTCGCCTGTTTGGTCGAATAGGTCTCCGTATTAGAGCCTTTCAGCGAAGATGTTCCTGCGACATCGGCACTCTTTTTCGATGCCCTGTTTAGGTATCAAACACACATTGATTGTTGTCTGCCAGTTCTCGCTTGGGACGCCGATTTAACTGAAAGTTTGAAACTCCAAGCTCCAAGCTCTGAAAAATCCAAGGACGGAGTGGCTATGATTTTGTCATCGTGGCGACGTAGGCGCCGTCGACGCCGTCGGTGAACGGCAGCAACTGGCGTTCGTTCTGCAAGGTGAAGGTGCGGTTTTTCGCCAGAAATGATTTCACGACTTCCTGGTTTTCTTCAGGCTCCAGACTGCACGTGCTGTAGACGAGCGTGCCGCCGGGTTTGAGGCGTTTGATGGCGGTGCCTAAAATTGAGAGTTGGGTTTGGCGCAGGCGCGTGATTTCGTCGGGTTGGATCCTCCAACGCAATTCGACGCGGCGACGTAACACTCCGGTGTTGGAGCAGGGGGCGTCGATGAGAATCCGGTCAAAGAGTGGGGTGGACGATTTCGTCACGACGGAGGTCACGCCGAGGCGGGTGCAGTTTTCTATAATTAATTTTAGACGTTCGGAATCTATGTCTTCGGCGACGACTTCGCCTGTGTTGCCCATGCGCTGGGCGATCAAAGTTGTTTTGCCGCCGGGTGCGGCGCAGAAATCGAGCACGTGTTCGTTAGGCTTCGCATCCAAGGCAGCAACGGCGAGCAACGTGCTCGGGTCTTGAACATAAAACATCCCTTCCTGAAATGTGCGCATGCTTGTCAGGGATGGATGCGATTCCAGTTCGAAAACTTCATCAGTCCCAAACCAATCGCGCTGAACCCTGTTGTAAACGACGCGTTCCGAATCCCACAGTTGTTTTAGTTTTCGCGCATCTGCTTTCAACGTGTTGAGTCGCGCGAAAGTTGGCGGCGGCGTGTTGTTCCATTCAAGCAGGGCGATGGTTTTTTGTTTGCCAAAACGCTCTTGCCAACGTTCGACGAGCCAATCGGGTTGTGAATATCCGATGGCCGGATCGCTTTGTTTCAATGCTTCGAGTGCGATTTTGGTTTCGTTTTTTTCACGGGTGTAGCCGCGAAGGACGGCGTTCATGAATCCGGCCTTGGGCTCGAAGCCCATGCTCTTGGCGATTTCGATAGTTTAGTGAACGGCCGCGTGGTCGGGAACGCGTTCCAACCAGAAAAGTTGATAAAGTCCCAATTGGAGGAGAATGTGAACCAAGAGATGTTGCTCGCGACCGCCGGTTTTGCGCGCGATGAGCCAATCGAGCGTCTTTTGCCAGCGCACAATGCCGTAGACGAGCTCCTGGCAAAGGCCGCGGTCTTCCGGCGAGAGGCCACCGAGCTCGGGCTCAAGCAGGCGTTCGATATATTCGTGCACGCTGCGACGGCGTTTGAGCACGCGCACGGCAATTTCTCTTGGTTTTTGCAAACTCACTAAGTAATAATAGCTGACTATATGGGAACAGAGAACATTTCAATGAAAGACGAATTTGAGAAGCTGGTTGCCACTGGGAAAATTTCCCGTCCCCAGATGGACGCGCTTCTGCAACTGACCGATAACGGCTACTGCTGGCATCGCAGTTGGGGCTTCGGAAAGATCACCACGGTTGATGCTGTTTTCGGCCAATTCCTCATCGATTTTCAGACCAAAAAAAGGCACAAAATGGATTTGGCGTTCGCCGCTGAATCGCTCAAACCCATTTCCAAAGATCACATTTTCGCACGTAAGGTTTCGGATATCGAAAACCTTCGCCAAATGGCGGCGTTGCATCATCTCGATTTGATCAAATTGGTCCTGCAAAGTTTCAGCAATAAAGCCACCGTCGACCAGATTCAGCAAGTTCTCGTTCCTGACGTCATTAAAGACGACTGGAAGAAGTGGTTGGAAGCGGCGAAGCGCGAATTGAAAAAAGACGGCCATTTTCAAGTGCCGCTCAAGAAGTCTGAACCGATCGTTTATCAGGTTAAAGAATCTTCGTTGCAGGATCGGTTGATGATCGATTTCCGTGCCGCCAAAGGTTTGAAGGCGCGCCACATGGTCGCCAACGAAATCCTTCGTAATTTTTCGGATCTGAACGACAAGGCCGGTGTGTCCAAGGAAGTGATCGCCGCGTTGAACGTGGAAATAGCAACCCATCAGCGCACGCAGCCATCCGTCGCACTGGAAGCGATTTTTGTGCGCGACGACATTCGCGAAGCGTCCGGTTTGCCGGCGACTGAAGGCGAAATTACTTCAACCCAGATTTGGCAACAGGAGATTCGTAAATTGGGGCATCTGCTCGAAGCAATTCCGGGCGCAAAACATCATCGTGCGTTGCAATCGTTTAAAGCAGCCACGCCGACCTGGGAAGATTCGTTGGTCCATGCGTTGAACAACGTTTCGACGAAGCTCGCCACCGAGATGGCTGACGCGTTGATCGAAGGCGGCAAGTTGGATCGCCTCAAAGAAGTGCTCTCGCGTTTGATTTCGCAACATCAGGCCAGCACCGACCTGTTGCTTTGGTTGGCGAAAGAACGCTCGGACACTTACGCCGATATTCTCGGGCCTGAAGTTTTCCGGGCGATGCTCACTTCCATGGAACGCGATCAGTTCAATGAAAAGCGTTCGAACAAGCTGCGCGATTTTATTTTGGACGACCACACGTTGCTCGTCGAATTGATCGGCTCAGCCGACCTGGAAATCATCAAAGATTTGACGCGCGCACTGCAACTTTCGCCATGTTTCGATGACATGGACAAGCGTTCGCTTCTCGCGCGCATCGTGAAGACCTATCCCGCGACGCAGTCCATGATTTCGGGCGAGGCGACCAAGCAGGAGCTGACTTACCAGGTTTCGTGGGAAAGTCTCGAACGCCGCAAAAACGAGTATGCCGAATTGGTGCAGAAATCGATTCCGGCGAACTCAAAGGAAATTGCCATCGCCCGCAGCTACGGCGACTTGCGCGAAAACCACGAATACAAAGCGGCGAAAGAAATGCAGAAGATTCTCATGCGCCGCAAGTCGGAGTTGGAATCACAACTCGTGCGCGCGCGTGGAACTGATTTCGCCAATGCGAAGACTGACGTGGTTAGCATCGGAACGATCGTCGATGTCACTGATCTGGACAATAACACCACTGAGAAATTCAGTGTTCTCGGCGCATGGGATTCTGATCCGGACAAAGGCGTGATCAGCTATTTGACTTTAGTTGCGCAGGCGCTCCTGGGTCACAAGCCCGGTGAAGAAGTCGAAGTCCAATCCGAATCCGAGAAGAAACGGTATCGTATTGAATCGATCACTGCGTTTAAAACCGCAGACTCGCAACCTGCCGCGGCGCCAGCGCCAGTTAAGCAGCCTGCGACAGCTTAAGTTTCGACCACGGATTACACGGATGGCACGGATAGCAATATCCGCCTCACCTGCATAATCCGTGGTTCTTTGTAACTACGAGTTCAGTGCCTCAAGAATTTCGGCAACGTGCTCGGCGGGTTTCACTTTCGGCCAGATCTTCTTAATGTTTCCATCGGGTCCGATCAGGAATGTGATTCGGTGCGTGCCCATGTATTTGCGGCCCATGAAACTTTTCTCGCCCCACGCGTTGTAAGCTTCGACGACCTGTTTCGATTCGTCGGCGATCAACGGAAACGGAAGTTTGAATTTATCGACAAACTTGTCGTGCGACTTCACCGAATCCGTGCTGACACCGAGTACGACCACGCCGCGTTTGGTGAGGTCGGTCAAGTTATCCCGAAAGCTACAGGCTTCCGTCGTGCATCCCGGTGTGTCGTCTTTTGGATAAAAATACAACACGACATGTTTGCCGCGATATTCCGAGAGCTTGATGGTTTTGCCGCCGTTTGTTGCAGCGGTAAAATCCGGCGCTGGATCGCCTTCTTTGAGTGTAATGTTAGGGCTCATAAAATGGATAACGACGTCCGAAAGAGTAATTCGGTTCATGGCTGTTGCGGCGTCGTTGGGCCGCTCGATGGATGCGCGTTCAAATGCGTCATGCCGTTGAAAACATATAGCAGCCCTGAGACTCCCGTAAAGACCGCTGCTGGAATGGTGATATAGGGCAGCACCGCCGGTTTGAATTTCAATAACGTCCACAGCACCGTCGCCATTTGCAGGACGGTGGCGATTTTTCCGGTCAGATGGGGGCGCACCGAAAATTTTGTCCCGGTGTAATGGATGATCGCCATGCCAATTATCAAGATGACATCGCGGCTGAGGACGGTTGCGGTGAGGTAAAGTGGGATCCGCACGAAGTAGCGGGTTTCCATGCTTAACAGAATTATCCCCGATATGAGCAACATCTTGTCTGCGAGAGGATCGAGGATCGCGCCCAGTTCACTGCGTTGATTGAAATGACGCGCGATATAGCCGTCGATTCCATCGGCGACCGCCGCGGCAAAAAAAGAGGCAATGGCGCAATACCAATTCACCGCGTTCCCGGTGCGATTGTAGTAGATGACCTGGACGATAAAAAATGGAACCAGCAAAATCCGAAAGATCGTGACTTTGTTGGCGGTCGTCATTGAAGGAACGCTAAAGGCTAATTGCGAAAGGCTAAAGTAAAATTCTATATACAACCGTTCGGACTTTAGCGTTCAGCATTTAGCGTATAGGCTTGGCGTTATGAGCATCGTTACAAAAACCGGCGACAAGGGCGACACAGGTTTGATGTATAACCGGCGCGTTTCAAAATGCGATCCGCGCGTTGAAGCTTATGGGGTGGTGGATGAACTCACTTCGGCCATGGGCATGGCGCGCGCGCTCACACAAAGTCCGTACATAGCCGAGCGCATCTTCTCGGTTCAAAAAGATCTCATCGCGCTGATGGGCGAACTCGCGACGAAAACCGAAGACCTCGAGCGTTTCAAAAAGGACGGATTTTCTGTGATGAGTGCGAGCATGACGGCGAAGCTCGATACGTTCGCTAAGGAACTTGAAGGCACCGGTTTGGTTTTTCGCGATTGGGTGATTCCAGGAACGAATCCGTCTTCCGCCGCATTGGACATTGCGCGCACAACGTGCCGGCGTGCGGAGCGACAAGCTTGTGCATTGCACGAAAGTAAGTGTTTGGAAAATCCCGCGATAATTGTTTTTTTGAACCGCTTATCCGACGTGCTCTGGTTGATGGCGCGACGCGTTGAAGCTGACGAAAAACTTTCCGGCGGCGAAACAATTACTTAATAAACATCGCGTCGCCGTAGCTGAAGAATCGGTAA
>JAQGOW010000282.1 GCA_028293405.1 Verrucomicrobiales bacterium | reverse complement strand
ATCGAATCGACTGTCCTTGACTTCCCAATTGAGCCCTAAACCCAACAGTTCATGAAAAAGCTTTTCAGGCGTCATCGGCCAACCCTACCAAACCACTCCACTGAAAACAGCGAAGAACCCCGTCAGGCCGTCAGGAATGTTGATGGTCAGTGGGTTGGAGGGCAATTTACCCGTTAGCCTGACGGCAGGCACCCGTCAGGTATGCGGACCCGGTGGTTTTGAAACTGATCTGGTCGTCGCCGAGCTTTTTGCCAATGAGGTCGAGTGTGCTGGCTGCGGGAGAGGCCTTTTGGTCAAAGTGCATCAATCGGCAGGCGAGGATTAGGATCGACCATGAGCAGTCGCTCCAAACCTGAGTTGCAGTGACGTGAGAAGTGGGGGGTTCAAAGCGTCATTCACCTGGTGCAGCGAGCGGAGGGCAGCAAAGGAGGTAGTCGAGAGGACAAATGCGCGCTCAATACCAGCAGCAGGCCGGATTTGGGCAAACGTCTGGATCATCGAAAGCTGCTTCAGCGCCATGAACACAATGGGATCGCGTTGAGCGCCCGACGACCGTTGCAAACGCTCGCAGAAGCGACTATCAAAGTTCTGGCTTAGACCCTTCGCCGTCAGGCGAGACGCTTCGTTGTTAAAAGGTTTCAACAGAGCACATTGAACGCGCAAAGTCTACTTGAATGCCCAAGGTCGCAAGCCTCAGCCGGTGCCTCGCCCTGCGGTACAGCCCTAAACGCGGGAGCAGTGTCGTTCTACATCACCGGCGCATGCTCGTGCTCGACGACCTCTTCCTCGCGCGGCTTAGCAAACGCCATCGCGAATTCATTAATCATCGTCTCATTAAATTTCGGAATATCAGCGGGCTTACGGCTGGTCACTAAATTCCCGTCCGTCACTACAACTTCATCCACCCATTCCGCGCCAGCATTCCTGAGATCCGTCTTCAACGACGGCCATGAGGTCAGCCGCCGACCGCGCACGACGTTCGCTTCAATCAACATTTGCGGCCCGTGACAAATCGCTGCGACCGGTTTGTGCGAATCGAAAAACGAGCGCACGAATTCCACTGCGCCCGAGTTGATGCGCATCTTATCCGGATTAATCACACCACCCGGCAACAACAGCGCGTCATAATCCTGCGTGCTCACCTGGTCCAACGGCACATCGACATCGAACTTGCTGCCCCATTTCGTTTCCTTCCAACCGCGCACCGATGGTTCAGCTGCCGGCACCGGCGAAATCAAGACTGTCCTCGCGCCAGCTTTATCGAGTGCCTTGCGAGGCAAAACCATTTCCACCTGTTCAAACCCGTCGGTGACGAGGATTGCAATTTTTTTACCTTCCAAAACTTTCTTACCCATAAATGCCTCCTTCAAATTCATATGTATTCCTCCATGAGTCCTGGTTCCGCTCGCTGCGGTCCCAATGCAACCACGCACGCAATCGTAGTCCCCGCAACCCGTTTCAATTTCCCGCCTTTGCGTAGAAAAAACGAAAGCCGGGACTTGGAAAAATCCAAATCCCGGCGATTCCGCGATTGCCATCGCGGTTATCCCTCACCCCATGGTTCCAATCACCCCTGTTGGAACCTTTACGCCTCCCTTGGCGAATCCCGTGTTACTCTCGTATTTCGTGGTCGAACTCACAATGGGGACAAAGCTGGTTTGATGACTCAGCACACGTCCTTGACGGATGATGCTCCGTTCGTCCTGCCCACCTGATGAGGGCGCGAATATTGGAAATAATTCAACGCGTACGCGTACCCAATCGGCCCCTGTGATAACGCGACGATTAACGTGCTGGCGGCAGTTCCCGAATAAACGCCCATGATACTTCGGCGGTTTGGCCATTGTCGTAATGAACAAAAAACCCGTGGCGCATTTCCTCGTCCAAAGCCACACGCTCGACGACGGCCTTCGCTGTGATCTTGTTAGCCTTGCGGATGGTGCTGTGCGGCTCGAGAAATGAAAGCCCGTCATCGAACTCGACCTCGAAAGCATCTTCCCACTGTCGGTAGTTCACGTTGCGGACGCGCGAAAACTTCGCTATACCGAACGGAGCTTTGAGCGGGTTGACCACTTTCATAACCGATTTTCGTCAATAAGTTGCTGAATAAGCTCTAACACCTTTTTGGGCGGTTTCCGTCATCAATCGATTGCAAAGTGTCAACGCGAATACGTCCGAGGAGCAGACCATTACCGTCGGAAATATGCACATGTCGCGGGGATGATCTCCAATCCCCCACTCGAACACATAACCGCCGCGTCGCACTCGGCCCATACCGCTTACTTGACCGTATTAAGTAGCGGTGCAAGCCCTTGAATACGAACCTCCAACCGATCGCCCGATTGAATCGGCCCAACACCCGACGGAGTGCCCGTCAAAATCACATCACCAGGCAACAGCGTTAGGTTCGTCGAAATAAAACTCACTAACTTATACACATCGAAAATAAGTTGGTTCGTATTCGAATTTTGCCGTAGCTGCCCGTTTTGGAACATCTGAATAGTCAGTTCCTTCGGATCAATTTTCGTTTCGATGTAAGGCCCAAGCGGCGTGAAGGTGTCGAACGATTTGGCGCGCGCGTTCTGTCCATCGGACCTTTGAATCGTGCGATCGCTGATGTCTTGCGATGCCGTGTAACCAAAAATATATCGTGACGCGGCAGCGGCAGTAACATTGCGAGCGCGGCGACCGATGACAATCGCCAGTTCACCTTCGAACTCCGTTTGATGATCCGGAAATGGAATCTCGATTTTGCCACCGTCGGGAATGAGCGAGGTCGGCGCTTTAAACCAAATCAGCGGCTCCTTCGGCAGCGGCTTGTTTTGTTCGCGCGCGTGATCGGCGTAATTCAAACCAACCGCGATGAGCTTTGAAGGCGCAACCGGCGTGAGCGTTTTAACACCTTTGAACGGCGTTGCCTTTTTGTCGAACGACGGCGAACCGAAGACATCGCCTTGCAAGCGAAACAATTCGCCATCGACTACTTTAGCGTAGAAAATTTCGTCGCCCTTTTGAAACCGACCAATAGCAGCCATAGGGGAAAAAGCTATTCCCGACCTGCCTGTCAGTTCAACTCCGAACTTCTAGTCACTGCGCCTTAGGGCGTCGCGAGATTCACCGAAAACGGCGAAGTCGTGTTCGCTGCTCCGCCTGTATTGAGCGCATCGGGCGCGATAACACCCGAGTTGATCGAGCCTCCATTGATTAACGCCCCCGCACTGAAAACTTGTCTGGTGTTGAAAGTAGACTGAGTGGCAGGCGTGCCGACGGTATGTGGCACTATCGCTTGGACAGTCGTTGTCGCGACATTTCCGAATTGATCCACGCTCTCGATCAAAATGTTATACACGCGATCAACGTTAACGTTGTTCGGCAAGTCAGCGCGTAACAGCGCCGTCAAATTCCCAGTAATCACCGCATCCTGTGCCTCGGCGTTCTGACCAGCTCCGACATTTCCCTGGTTGCTCGTGATAGAAACAATTTTGGACATCACATTTGACCCGGTCGTCACGACATTAATCGTCACCGGAGCCATCGAGCCACGACCTGCCAGAATCAACGAAGGCGTCGCCGTGGCTGATACAATCGAAAG
>JAQGOW010000246.1 GCA_028293405.1 Verrucomicrobiales bacterium | reverse complement strand
GGCAACTGCATGAACTTGGCGCATTGCTCGTGGCTGCTGCTGCTGCCAATCTTGGTTGGAGTGTGACTTATCTTGGAGCTAGCTTGCCCGCTGCGGAAATCGCGGGGGCGGCACAGCTTAATCGAGCCCGCGCGGTGGCGCTTAGCATTGTCTATCCGGAAGACGATGTGAACATGGAAGCGGAACTCGTCTATTTGCGTCAGATGCTTCCTGCCAACATAGCGATTCTGGCCGGTGGCCGCGCTATGCCAGCTTATATGTCAGCCCTTCAGAAAACCGGTGCGTTGCCCCAAAAAGATCTGAACGAACTTTGCGCTACTCTCGAGCAATTGCGCGGTTCTGGAGAAAGCATTTAAGCCTCTTTGATTCTACCCTGGCTTGGGTGTAGGCACGTCATCTGGCAACTGCGCCACGATTTCTTCACTTAACCCAATTTCCTCGATCAAAATTCTGCAACGCTCCTTATACGATGCTGGCGCGCGGTCGACTCCACCGTCTTTGCGCAGCTTAACCGCGTTGCCAAATCCGGCCCCGACGACTTCATCATTTCGGTTTTTGCGCGCAGATAGTTCAAAATTAAACGGGCTCCAACCGCGTGTTGCGTCGTGCATCTTTTGGAACTCGGCCCAGGTTGCGCCGAATTTTTCGATGCGACATTCGAAGCCATCGGTTTTGTGCAATGGCCGCCAGGCGATGTGCCATTGGCCGCTTTTGCGGCAACATTGAACGCCCCATGCGCAATGGTTGACAGCGGTTGGATTGCTTTCGTCGAGAAGCAGCGGTTCGGCAAAGAGCATGGAGGAGTCGACCAGATATTTGGTGTCACCGAACTTTACGAGCACGGTGCCGTGATTGGGAGTTGCGTGCGGCGCATGCAACATGGTGCCGATACCGCGTTCGGTATCGAACCCGAGGCTCTTCAGCAATGCGTGCATCGTACCGGCGCCCGCCCAACACGTACCGCCGGTTCCGTATTTTACGAATGCTTCAAAAAAATCTGCCGGAGTGTAGGAGGGCAGGGGACCGGGATTTTGCGAACGGACGTGGATCAATTTGCGGACGTTGTCGAACGGAACGTGCGCGCACCATGCGGCGTAAATTCGCGTAATCCGGAGAGGGTGTTTTCTGGTGCTTTGCGCAAACGAAGTCGCGCCAAAACATTTTCGCGCAACTGCGGAGTTAACATCGGTTCGGGAGACGAAGCTGCATTCATCAGGTGCCGAACATACTTCAAAATCCCGGCTGCAATCAACCCCGTCTATCAGCATTTCCCCGATACTGAATCTGTTTACAACGTCCGCGCGCGTTCGCTATGATTTGCGCACAGCCGCTTATGCAAACCACGCAAACTCGTTTCTTTCCGTACGGCCGCTGGGATTTTCAACTGGCGGACCTGAACCGCACTTACCAGCAGAACAAGCCGTATCCACACATCTCGTTGGAAAATTTTCTGGATGAAGATATGGCGCAGCAACTCGTTGCTGAGTTTCCAAAACCGGGCGACATGTCGTGGATTCACTACAAACATTTCAACGAAAACAAACTCGGCAAAAGTAATCGCAAAGAGTTTCCCACAACTATCGGTCGCGTGATCGACGAGTTTAACAGTCCTGAATTCACGGCGTTCGTTTCAAAACTGACCGGTATTCCGGGATTGCTCGCCGACCCGAGCCTCGAAGGCGGCGGCATGCATCAAACCGAACGCGGCGGTTTTCTCAATATGCACGCCGATTTCACGATGCATCATCACCAGAAAAACTGGCGTCGGCGCGTGAACCTGATTTTGTATTTGAACCCCGGGTGGGAAAAAAGTTGGGGCGGCGAGTTGGAGTTGTGGGATCGCGACATGAAACATTGCGTGACCAAGTGCCCACCGATTTTCAATCACGCCGTGTTCTTCAACACGACCGAGCTTTCATTCCACGGTTATCCAGATCCAATCAAATTTCCAGCCGGCACAACGCGACGCAGCCTAGCCTTGTATTACTACACGCTGGAAAATGACCCGAGCTACGTCGCCAAATCGACGAATTACAAAGCGCGCCCCGGCGAGTCCAAAGCTCACGCGGCCCTGATCTGGTTGGATAAGCAGGCGGTGCATTGGTATTCGATCATGAAGAAGAGGCTGGGGCTGTCAGATGATTTTGCCGGTAAACTGCTCGGGATGTTTTCGCGGAAAAAGAAGTAATTGGGTGCGCTACTCAAGGTGGAAACCTTTGGGGAAGCAGGGGCGTCATAACAGGTTGGCCGTCGACAATTATGAAAACACTGCAAGCGTCCGTTGTTCTACTGCTGTTCGCGTTGATACTGCTCAATGCGACAGGTTGCGCTACACATGATCCGGGTAGTTCGGGACCAATTCCGTGGGATAAGCCGGATGCATTCGAACCCGGAGGGCTGCCGTCGACCGACGGTTGGCCGCGCTAGTCCAACGTTCGCGACGGACGCCAAAGCAACTAATCGTGCCAGCCGCTGACGGTGATCAGCGAGATATTCTCGACTGAATTGATGTCAGCCGTCGTTGGGACTGTCACGACGTCACCTTTGGTTGCGTGTTCCTGGATGAGTTTACCCAGTTGTTCGGACCAACTGAAGTAATAGGCCGCGTCGTTTATTCCGATGCCTTTGTAATATGGCGAGTATTGCGGAACCGTTTCGCCGGGTTGCGGAAACTTCAGCGAGCCGACAATCCACACGGTATGGCCCGAACGCAATGTTTCGATGATACTGTTGGCAAGCGGCCCAATCGGGTCGGTCGATTGCATCGCGCGCTTCATGATGTCGTAACGATGGATACGGATCTCCTCCATCGGCGGCAAGGTGACGAATTGTTCCTGCGGGTAATAACGACACAACGACACGCCGTTGAACCATGGAGCCGCAAGCACGAGGTCTTGGGGCTTGCGATCGGCTTTTAGTTTAGCCGCAAGGAGGTCGATGTTGGTTTGCCGTAGTTTGGCTCCGGACAAGCAATTCGGAACGCAAATCGCTGCGACTAATAGAACAATGGCGGCACGGCCGAGTTGAATTGCAGGTTTCGTCGCGCTCCAAATCGCGTCCGCACAAATCATTATCGGCCCAAGCCAAATCAGAAAATACCAGGAACGCGGCGGCAGACCGAGTTTGGCGAGAAGTCCGAGTTGAAAAATTGTGGTGAGGAGGAACGCCACAGTCGCGTAAATCACATTTTGCTTTTTGGATTTAACACAAAGAAAAATCCCGATGGCTAACGAAGCTACTAGCATCACGATGTAGACCGGTTGCATCAACTTCGTTGCTGCGGTCAACAACTCCGTGACGGCGTTCCAAACGAGTTCTTTGGAGACCGGCACGCGGGCGATGTCGCGCGATTGTTCACCCTTAAGAATATTTGGCACGTGAATCAGGAGAAACAAAGCCGCTATCGTTCCGACGCCAAGACAGGCGAGTGAACGTTTCCAATTTCTTTTCCACAAACAAACTCCAACCGCGGCGAGCACGAATGCAGCGATATAGAATGCATTCTGGTACATGCACTGGGCGGTCAACACGGCTGAAACTGTTGCGGCCACAAACCATTTGCGTTTGCCGTCGCTGGCGAATTTCCAAATCAAACCCAAGGTGAGCATGACGAGCGCGAAGCCTAATCCGTACGGCCGCATCGAATCCCCGACGCGCAACGCCAGCGGATTGAGCGCGTAAAAACCAAGTGCAAGCAGGGGAGTGCGTGAGCCGAGCAGTCGCGAACTAACCCAGATGACGGCGAGCGTCAGGGCGCCAATCATCAACCCGAGAACGCGATAGCCAAAGTCACTCGATGACACATAGAGGGTCCATGGACGAACAAGCCATTCGAAAAACGGCGGGAAATTGTCGTATTGAATTTTGTCCCACATCTCGCCAAACGGCATGTTCGCAAAAGCGATCGTTCCACATTCGTCGCGCCAGAGTGGTCCGGCATGGAACATGTAAACGACGTGGAGGCAGAGGATCCATGCGCTGAGCGCAATCGCTACTGCCCATTCGATTCGCGTTGCGAGGTCGGTTCGGACCACCGTTGTCTTGACTCGTTGTTGTTCGGCTACGACCACGGCCAACAGAAAAACGGATTTTTACCGATCTGAACACTGAAAACTGCGGTTTCATTCCGAAGTTTTCCTTGCTCCGTCGCGTCGCCTTCTTACCTTTGATAGATGTCCGGTTCCGCAGTTCCGCTCTCTCCAGTGCGTTTTTGCCCAAACGCTGCGTTGGTGCATATCGCACCGGACGGCGGTCGTTTGCACCGGGTTCCGCCTGTGAGAGCCTCATCATGACACCGGCCCGACGTCCCCTTCGTATCGCCTTTTTCAACCTGATGGAACAGGCAAGTGGCGCCGAACAGTTAACGCGCGAAACGGTCGAAGGCCTCAACGCGCGCGGTCACGAGGCGCGGCTTTATGTCAAAGTGCGCAGCAAATCGTCGCGACCGTATGTGCACAAAATTCCGTATTTTCGCGGCGAAGAAAATATCGAAGGGCGTTTGCGCCGTCTCACGGGATGGAATGACTATTTTTTCCCTTCGACGTGGAGAATCGCGCGTGACCCTTGGATCAAGAGCGCTGATATCTGGCATTTTCACAATCTGCACGGTCATTTCCTCAGTATTCCGTTGCTCTCTTCACAGAGCAGGCGGCGGCCGATTGTGTTGTCGCCGGTGGACGAATTTCTGACAACCGGTTTTTGTCCTTACACGCTCGGTTGCGAACGATTCCAGTCTGGCTGCGGTTCATGTCCGCAAATCGATTTGCCGTATCCCGGAATTTCGCGCGACGCGACGAATCGATTGTGGAATATGAAACGTCGCGCGCTTGGTCGTGGGCGTTTTCATTATCTCCTGCACACGGACTATTTATTTAATCACTTCCGCTCTGCGCTGGCGCTGACAAAGAATATCGATCGCCTGTATTACGGCGTGAACGTCGAAGTCAACCAACCGATGGCGCGCGCGCAATGCGCCGAGGAACGCGGGTTGAAAGTTTCGGGACGGCTGGTCGTCGGGCTTTTTCACAGCGATATCATGGAGGCGCGGAAAGGGTTGTTGCCGTTGCTGGACGGCTTGCAGGAATTAGCAAAAGCGTCGCCTGGTAAACTGGAAGTGCTGATTGTGGGGCGCGGCAGCGAAAAAGCCAAAGAGCGCGAGACGCCTGATCTGCCAATTCAATTTCTGCCGTTCCTCCGTACGGAACATGAACTCGCCCAAGCTCTGAACCTTTGCGACGTGCTTCTGTATCCGACGCGCGCGGATAACCTGTCACTGACATGTCTGTGCGCGCTGGCGTGTGGCGTGCCGGTGATTAGTTCGGCGGTGGGCGGACAGGTCGAGGCCGTTCATGATAATCAAAACGGTTTTTTGACACCGGTCGGGGATAACGCTGCGATTCTCAACAAGGTGAAAATCCTCTTGGAAAATCCTGAGTTGAAATCGGCGATGAGCGCGCGCGCGCGCCAATCTGCCGTTGAAAAGTTTGATATTGGCGTTTATGTCGATCGCTTGATCGAATATTATTACTCGGATGTCCTCGCCCGAACGTAATCAAAAACTGGTCGTTGTCATGGGAGGGTTTGGTTTTATTGGGAGCGAGGTTTGCCGCGCTCTGGTGGCGCAAGGTTATCGCGTTCGCATTTTCCAAAAGCAATCATCGTCAGCCGCGAGGCTCGGAACTGTTTTGAAATCGGTGGACGTGTTTCGCGGTGATCAATCTTCGGCCGCAGACGTGATCGCAGCGTTGAAGGACGCGCATACTGTCATCCATTTGATTCACACCACTGTGCCGGGTTCGTCGATGAGCAGGCCGGGATTCGACTTGCAGAGCAACGTTGTGGCGCTCACGGGATGGATGTCGCGTCTTGCTGAAACCTCGGTCAAACGCGTGATTTACGTTTCATCCGGCGGCACCGTTTATGGCGTGGCAAAGGCGCTGCCGATTTGCGAACAGCACGAGCTCAATCCCATTTGCGCCTACGGTATTACGAAGCTCGCTTGCGAAAAGTTCGTCGCCATGTATTCCAAGCTCAACGGTGTGGACTATCGTATTCTGCGGCCGGCCAACGCTTACGGGGAGACGCAGCCGTCAGATCGTGGGCAAGGTGTGATGGCGGTGATTGCGGCGCGGATCGCTAAAGGTGAGGCGTTGGAAATCTGGGGCAGCGGACGAGCGCTCCGGGACTACATTCATGTGCAGGATGTTGCGACAGCAATTGCTGCTGCGGTCGATTACGACGGCGATGAACGCGTATTTAATGTCTCGACTGGTGTTGGTAAATCTGTGATCGACGCCGTCGAGCAATTCAAGAAACGTGTTCCGAATTTGCCGCCAGTGAATCATTTGCCCGAACGGGGATTCGATGTGCCGGATAACGTTCTCGATAATTCGCTGCTTTGCCGCGAGTTGGGGTGGAAACCGCAGGTTAGTTTGGAAGAAGGCATTGACCGCTTGCTTCAGACTCGTGCCTGACCGATTCAGTCCCGTCGGCGCTTTTCGGCGAACCAATATTCCAGATCTTTGTTGATTAATTTTGCCGTCGCGCGGATGTCATCACGATATCGCTCTAACAATGCCGCGCGGGTTTCAGCGCGGAGCGCCGGTGGTTTGCCTGAGCGAATGCCGCGTTGGAGGAGAGCGTCGCGTTGTTCTTTCGTTGGTGCGTTGTGGAAGAATTTGTTGTTTACCTTGCGCAACCAGAACTGAAGCATCGGATGGATGACGCTGACACTCGGGTTGGAAACTTCTGGAGTCGCGGGATGCGGGCCAATTTTTAAAA
>JAQGOW010000217.1 GCA_028293405.1 Verrucomicrobiales bacterium | reverse complement strand
CTCGAATTCCTCGGTGACGCCGTCCTCGGCCTCGTGCTAACGCGGGAGCTCTACGACAAATTTACCGAAGTCAGCGAAGGTCCGCTCACCAAAGCGCGCGCGCAAATGATCAACCGTCGCACCTTGGCCGACCAGGCCAAAAGCATTCGCCTGCACGATTTCTTAATCCTGAGCCGCGGTGAAGAAGCCAACCTCGGCCGCAGTCGCGCTTCGGCATTGGCCGACGCCTTCGAAGCCGTCATCGGCGCAATCTTTTTGGATGGCGGTTACGACGCCGCAAAAACTTTCGTCCTCCATTCCTTCCGCCAAGCCTTCGGCGAACTCATCTCGATCCCGACCTTGGACAACCCAAAAGGCGAGCTCCAGGAAATCCTCCAATCCAAGAGTCCCGAAGCTCCGCAATATCATTTAGCCCAGGCGACCGGTCCCGATCACGACCGCGAATTCGAATGCGTCGTCAGCCACTGCGGCACTGAGCTAGGCCGAGGCAAAGGAAAGAGCAAAAAAGCCGCCGAGTCCGAAGCGGCGATCGCCGCGTTGGCAAAGTTAAAAGCCGAAAAAGCCGTCGCCGAAAACCCGCAACCCACAGAGTAAAGTCACAGGGAGCGCGAGCCTTTCAAAACGAAAGCTTCACGCCTTCTTCACAAAGCAGGCTTTTAGCGCGATGGAAATCCCGTCGATCTTGCAGTCAATTTCATGGTCGCCGTCCACTAGCCGAATGGGCTTCGACTTCGAGCCACCCTTGAGAACCTGATTGCCACCGCCCAATTTCAAATCCTTGATCAAAACGACGCAATCACCTTCGGCGAGCACATTGTCGTGGGCATCTTTGACGACACGCGGACCGTCGGCCGCTTCCGGTTCAGGCGCGCGTTCCCATTCGTGACCGCACGTGACGCATTCCCATTTTGCAGGAAACTCCAGCACATCAGTCATCTCACACATCGGGCAAACAGGTTTACTCATCAACGAGCAGGCTAACGTCTGTTAACCAAACAGCAATTCGTCAGTCGCAGTTCGTATTCGTAAAAACTCGTGGCAGTAATCGCGATCGCGGTCGACATTGGGTTAACAACCAAAGGGAACTCCTATGAACATCAGCGGAAACACAATTCTCATCACTGGCGGCGGTTCAGGAATTGGTCGTGGCTTGGCCGAAGCATTCCATAAAGCCGGCAACAAAGTAATCGTGGCAGGCCGACGCAAAGAAGCGTTGGACAAAGTCACAACAGCAAACCCGGGCATCGAATCCGTTGCTCTTGATGTCGCCGACCCGCAAAGCATTCGCACAGCCTCCAAAGAACTCGCGACCAAATACCCGAATCTAAACGTGGTCATCAACAACGCCGGAATCATGGTCCCTGAAAAACTAAAGGACCCAAGCTCGTTGCCCATTGCCGAGTCCATCGTCACCACGAATCTGCTGGGCCCGATCCGTCTGACATCCGCCTTGATGCCGACCCTCCTTCGCCAATCACACGCGACCATTCTAAACGTCTCGTCCGGCCTGGCCTTTCTGCCGCTATCATTGACGCCGACCTATTGCGCAACGAAAGCCGCTATTCATTCCTATACCCAGACCCTTCGCTGGCAGTTGAAGGACACTGCAATTAAAGTGATCGAAATCATTCCCCCGTACGTCCAAACCCATCTAATGGGTCCGCAACAAGCCGCCGACCCGCGCGCCATGCCGCTGCCGGATTTCTTAAAAGAAGTAATGGAAGTTTTGCGGACGCAACCCAACGTCACCGAAGTCTGCGTAGAAAAAGTAAAACCCCTCCGCTTCGCCGCCGAGAGCGGCAAATACGCCGAAGCGTTTGAAGAATTGAACGAGAGCATGGCCGCCCCGACTGAGTGAGTCCGGCGCGCTGGTAAGCGTTTGAGGGACGCGCAGCTTGCTACTGTTTTATCGACTGTTCCCGATTGCTAAACAATTACTCTTCACCGTCAACACCACCGGTGCCCCATCCACCAACTCCTGTTTCGGCCCAATCCTGACGACTTTCACCCCAGCGTCTATTTCGCCTTCGCTCAATCTATAAAACCTCATTCCCTCCTTCGGATCCTTCGCGCGCGACACCAGCAATACTCGCGTATTCTCGTCACCACGTTTAACGAACCCGGAAATACACAACGGCACTGGTTCGCTCCTCCACACAGGCTCTGGCGCAACATACGTATTCAGCGCAAAGGCGTTTCTCTGCGCGATTTCCGAATACGGATGCGCAAGGACATTCGCTGCATTGGCCAAAAAGCCTATCAATAAACCAACAACCACCAGCAACGTGACAAAGCGCTTCATAGGAAGTGCCAACCCCGCGCCTACCGAAAAGTTGCAGAAACCGCTTTTTGCACCCCCGTTTTTTCCTCGTGATAATCAATCGTCCGCCTGGCCAGCAAGGCGCGCGCTTCCAGGTGCCAATTCATTGCGTGCGTGAACCAGAGACCATCAGCCGTACGCTCTCGGTCGAGAGTGCAACTGAATTTAGCGACGGCGCCCACGATGCCAGCCATAACATTTACTTTTTCGGTGAGATGCAAATCCGCTTTGACGAGAGCCGAATCGTCTTCATCCACCCAAAGACGGCCTGCCGCGAGGTTGATGAACCGATCTTTGAAATCGTGCACCGGCAACTTTTTGTTCGCCGGCTTGAAGTCGAGGACAAGGACAGAACGTCCGGCGACCAGTTCGCGGCGAACCAAGGTGAACTGAAATCGGCTGTACAAACTTTCGTCATACAGAATGTCCTTTTTAACTTCCGGATGCTCGCCAGTCGCGGACTTCGGAGTTTTTTCGGTGAGTTGCTTCGGCGTGACTGCAGCCGGAGTCCGCGCATGGTTGCTGTTACCAGGCACTCCATTGGTGCGCAACTTGTGGGCGCTGGATTTTTCCTCGCGCTTCGTAACTTCGCCATCACCATTGCGATATTCCGTTACGCGGCTCCGCGTGTATTGGTAACGTTGATTAACGAGCCGATCGTTTTCCGCCTCGTGTTTCGCGGTTTCGATGGCCCGCTGAAGGACACTCTCGAGAGACGGCAACGGATCCTCCACCCGATGCTCTGCCATCGCGCCGATAGTCACGGAAAGTAGAGCCGCAATGGTCAATGCTCGTCGCATATCGCGTCTTTGTTACTCTTTAGATTGCTTGCTTGCGTTCGGTATTCAAAGGATTTGCCGCTGCGAATAAATGCCCGAATGATTAAAATAATCGGTTCGGTTTTAATGTCAGCGGGAATATACCAATGAATGATGAGCGATGATATGGCGTTGGTGCAGGAGTTTGCGCGGAACAATTCCGAGCAGGCTTTTGCCACTCTGGTGTCGCGCCATGTGAATCTGGTTTATTCGGTCGCGCTGCGTCGGGTTGGTGAACCGCATCTCGCAGAAGATGTCACGCAGGGTGTGTTTATCATTCTCGCCAAAAAAGCGAAGTCACTCGGGCCAAAAACAATTTTGCCGGCATGGCTCTGCCGGACGGCCCGGTATGTGTCGTCGCACGCAATCAGAACCCAACAGCGACGGCACGCTCGTGAACAGGAGGCGCACATGCAATCGATGACGAATGAACCCGATGCCGATGCATGGAGCCAAATTGCGCCGATGCTCGACGAAGCACTCGGTTCGTTAACCCAACCGGAGCACGACGCTGTCGTGCTCCGATTTTTTGGCGGCAAACCGTTCGCGGAGGTCAGCGCGGCTATTGGGACATCGGAAGAAGCGGCCCGGATGCGGGTGGCGAGGGCTGTGGAAAAGCTGAGGAAGTTTTTTTGTCGCCGTGGTGTGGGTGTATCGGTGGCGGTGTTGTCTGGTGTTATAACGGCGAATTCAGTCGGGGCTACTCCTGCGGCGTTGGCATCGGCAGCGACGGCATCGGCCGTTCAAGGGACGGTGGTATCGACAGGAATTTCAACTCTTGTGCAATCAGCTATGAAAACGATGACTTGGTTGAAAATGAAATTGGCGATCGGAATCGGTGTTACGGCATTAATCGCGGGGACTGCCCTTGTGGCCGTCGCTTCGAAGCAGGGCGCGCAAAATCATCAGCAAGACAGTTTGTTGATTGTTCCGCAGGTGAGCGTCGGAAAAGTGGTCCGCGGAATGACAACGAACGAGGTTGAAGCGGTTTTGGGTAAACCCGATAAGTGGCGTGGATCAATCATGGTGTACGACAAGGAGTTCGCCATGTCTGTGGTGCAATCGGGCAAAGGAGCCTGGGTCGTCTTTTGCGGAAACCAGATGTTTGCCGAATCCAGTCTGAAAAAGTTCAATGGACGCACAAAGGAAGGAATCGGAGCGGGATCGAGCAAAGCGGAGGTCATGAAGGCCTTTGGACAGCCTGATGCTACTCAAGCTACAAATGATGGGCACTCATTGTGGGAACAATTGGAGTACATGAACAACGGCGCGCTAACCTTCACGTTTCAGAACGATAAAGTCGTTGGAATGATTGTACGGTTTGATCTCGCTGCGAAATAAAAACGGCGCACCGTTTCGGATGCGCCGTTGATAGAGAGCGATTGAGGTTAGCCAACCGAACCTTCGAGGCTCACGCCGAGAAGTTTCTGGGCTTCGACGGCGAATTCCATTGGTAAGTGTTTAAACACTTCTTTGCAGTAGCCGTTCACGATCATGTTGACGGCGTCTTGCGTGGAAATTCCCCGTTGGTTGCAATAGAAAATCTGGTCTTCACCGATCTTCGACGTCGAAGCTTCGTGTTCGACGGTTGAAGTGGTGTTGCGCACTTCAATATATGGGAAGGTGTGCGCGCCGCATTTGTCGCCGAGCAACAACGAGTCGCATTGGCTGTAATTGCGCGCGTTCTCGGCGGTCTTCATGATCTTGACGAGGCCGCGATAACTATTCTGACCTTTGCCGGCGCTGATGCCTTTCGAGACGATCACGCTGCTCGTGTTCTTGCCGATGTGGATCATCTTGGTGCCGGTATCGGCTTGCTGCATGTGGTTGGTCAACGCGACGGAATAAAATTCGCCGACGCTGTTATCGCCCATCAAAATCACACTCGGATATTTCCAGGTGATGGCGGAGCCGGTTTCGACCTGCGTCCAGGAAATCTTCGCGTTCTTGGCGCATTTGCCGCGCTTGGTCACAAAATTGTAAATGCCGCCTTTACCTTCTTTGTCGCCAGGATACCAGTTTTGGACGGTGGAGTATTTGATCTCAGCGCCTTCGAGCGCGATGAGTTCGACGACCGCAGCGTGGAGCTGGTTTTCGTCGCGCATCGGGGCAGTGCAACCTTCGAGATAGCTGACGTAACTGCCTTCGTCGGCGACGATCAAGGTGCGTTCGAACTGGCCGGCGCCAGCGGTGTTCATGCGGAAATAGGTCGAAAGCTCCATCGGGCAACGAACGCCCTTGGGGATGTAACAAAAGGAACCGTCGCTGAACACGGCGCTATTGAGCGCGGCGTAAAAGTTGTCATTCTGCGGAACAACTGTGCCGAGATATTTTTTGATGAGCTCGGGATGTTCGCGGACCGCTTCGCTGAACGAGCAGAAAATAACGCCGACTTTCGCGAGTTCTTCACGGAACGTCGTCGCGACCGACGCACTGTCCATAATGGCATCAACGGCCACGCCGCTCAGGCGCTTTTGTTCATCGAGGGAAATGCCGAGTTTATCGAACATCTCCAAAACGCTGGGATCGACCTGGTCGAGGCTGTCGAGCTTCTTCTTCGGCTTCGGAGCCGCATAATAGATATAGCTCTGATAATCGATGGCCGGGTAGTGGGCGTTGGGCCAATGCGGCTCTTCCATCTGGAGCCATTGCTGAAAGGCTTTCAAGCGCCATTCGCGGAGGTATTCGGGCTCGTTTTTCTTGTCGGAAATGCGGCGGACGGTGTCCTCGTTGAGCCCGGGCGCGAAAGAATCGGTCTCGATGTCGCTGGTGAACCCGTACTTATACTCGGTATTGACGAAATTTTCGATTGTCTCTGTGGCAGTGGGCATAATCAGGACAAAAATTGTCCGCTTAAGCATCTTATGGCAATGGAGGCGCTTGTCAAACCGGTTGGTAGGAGGTTAGCGTCGCAGCTTGCACTTCATTCTAGCAAGGATCTCGGATACCGATTCGAATTTAGTGCTGCGTCGTAACCCAGGCTATGGGGCGTTCCTAGTGGTGTTTATTGTCGTTCTCGGGCTTGTGTTCTGGTGGATCAATCGAAAAAAGTAGAAATGTTTTGCGCTTGCCAGGTTTTGCCTCCAAATGTTATTTTATTTCTGTAAGGACAGAAATAACTGAATCAAACAACAACTAACAGAAAGGACCTGAAAATGAACTGGCTGATTATCACTTACCTCGTTTACCTCGCCACCAGCGTGGCTCTGACGGTGTGGGTCGCCCGGACGTTGCACAAGAACGGGCGAATTTTCCTCGTCGACGCATTCCACGGCAACGAGGGCTTGGCCGATTCTGTGAATCACCTGTTAGTGGTCGGGTTCTATTTGATCAATATCGGCTACGTGACGTTGGCATTGAAATACGGTGCGGCAGTGGCCAATGCGCAAGAAGCACTGGAGACGCTGAGCACGAAGGTTGGCGTGGTGTTGATGGTGCTTGGCGCAATGCACTTCTTTAACCTCGCGGTGTTTACGAAGATGCGGAAGAACGCGACGCGTCCTCCTATTGCTAATTATTAGTGCGTAATTGCGCTAGTTCGAAAGCGGCTGAGCCCGGGCTCGGCCGCTTATGCGTTGGAAAATGCTGCGGAGGACGCCGTCCGCGCTCCGCAAAATCAGGGGTTTGCGGCTTTGCTTCTTACCCAGTTTGCGCTACCATATCGGCCCTGAAGTTGAGCCAAGGACCAACTTCCCCAGGATGAAGAGTCAACGAAGAATTTTCGGGACGGACGGCGTTCGTGGCACCGCAAATATCGAGCCGGTAACGGCGGAAACTGCGCTGAAACTCGGACGCGCGGCGGCGCATGTTTTCAAGAATCTCGAAAGCAAATCGCGCGGGCAGGGGAAACACAAGATCGTCATCGGCAAAGACACGCGCCTCTCCGGTTACATGCTCGAGAACGCGCTCTCGTCCGGCATTTTGTCGATGGGCGTCGATGTGCTGTTTATCGGGCCTCTGCCGACACCCGGTGTTGCTTACGTAACGCGCAGCCTTCGCGCCGATGCCGGGATTGTTATTACCGCATCGCACAATCCTTACGACGATAACGGGATTAAATTTTTTCACGCCGATGGTTACAAACTCGACGACGCGATCGAAGCGCGGATTGAGGAACTGGTGTTCAGTGGCGAGATCGAAAATATTCGCCCCTCGACGCGCGAGATCGGCAAGGCGGTGCGTATTGATGACGCGCTTGGGCGTTACATCGAATACGCGAAGAGCTCGCTGCCGCGCAACATGACTTTGGACGGGATGCGCATCGTGGTCGATTGCGCGCATGGTGCTGGCTACAAATCGACGCCTTGCGTCCTGCGCGAACTCGGCGCGCAGACGGTCGTCTATGGCAATCAGCCAGACGGTCTCAACATCAATAAAGACTGCGGCTCGATGCATCCCGAAAAGCTTTGCGAGATGGTGCGCGCAAATAATGCGGACATCGGCATCGCGCACGATGGCGATGCGGATCGGGTGTTACTTTGCGACGAACGCGGTCAAGTCATCGATGGCGACGATATCATCGCGATCATCGGTCTGGAACGACTCGCTGCCGGTGCATTGCCGAAAAACACGATTGTCGGCACGGTGATGACCAATGCCGGCTTGGACGTCGCGCTCAAGAATGCTGGCGGACACATCGTGCGCACGCCAGTTGGCGACCAACATGTCATCGCCGAGATGTTGAAGCATGATTTTTCCGTTGGTGGCGAGCAGAGCGGCCACATTATTTTCCGTGAGTTCGGTACGACCGGTGACGGATTGATCGCGGCGTTGCAGGTTTTGCGAGTGATGAAGAAGACCGGCAAAAAGCTTTCCGAACTTGCCGCATGCTGGACCCGTTATCCGCAAATTCTCACGAACATCAAAGTGCGCGAGAAGAAGCCGATTGCAGAACTCAGTGACGTAATGGCTCTCGTCACTAAAGCGGAAGCCGCCCTGAATCCGCAAGGTGGACGCGTCCTATTGCGTTACTCCGGCACTGAGCCAAAAATTCGATTGCTTCTCGAAGGCCGTGACCGTGCGGTTCTGGAAAAATGGAACGAGCAAATCGGGTGTGAGATTCAGAAGTGTCTTGGCGTTTGAAATGTTCCGCATTGAGCGCGCGCGCGATTCGCAATACCCTTCCCAGACCTTGGCCGCGCCGCAAACAGTTCCATCTAATTCCACGGTCCGCACCGTTCTGCTGTCGTTGGCTCTCGTCGCGATCACGTTCCTGATTTATCTCCCGTGTTTGCACGGCGGCAGAATTCTCGACGATGAGATCATGTTCAACGCCCTCGTGCAGTCGCCGAAGGGCCTCTTCTACATCTGGTGCAAAGCGATGACGCCGGATTACTTTCCGCTCACGTTTAGTTCGCTTTGGTTGGAATACCGGTTTTGGGGCGAGAACATGTTCGGCTATCACGTGACGAACGTGACGCTGCACGCGATCAGCGCCGTTCTGCTCTGGCGTGTTTTGCGCGCCCTGAAAGTCCCCGGGGCCTGGCTCGCGGCGCTTTTGTTCGCGGTGCACCCGGTGAATGTCGAATCGGTGGCCTGGGTGAGCCAGCGGAAGAACGCACTCTCGATGCCGTTTTTCCTCGCGACGATTTTGTTCTACGTCAAATCGAAGGCGCAAGACGGAAACGGAAAATATTACGTGTTGTCGCTGGTGAGTTTCACACTGGCGTTGCTGGCGAAGACGGCAGTTGTGCCGTTACCGTTTGTGTTGCTCTTGATCGACTGGTGGCAGAGCAAAACTGCGTTCAACGACGACTCATCCGTGAAAGGCTCGGCAGGAGCCTCGCCCTACCGACAACAATTGATGCGGGTCGCGCCATATGTTGCGCTGGCATTTATCTTTGGGCTGATCACGCTATGGTTTCAGAAGCATCGCGTCATCGGCGTCGAAGAAGTGCAGACGAGCAGCATGGCGGCGCGGTTGGCGACATCCGGTTGGGCGCTCTGGTTTTACCTCTATAAAACGTTTGTGCCGTTCAACCTCGTGTTCGTTTATCCCCGCTGGGAAATTGAGCCGAAGCATCTTTTGACGTGGCTGCCGCTGATTGCGTTTGTTGTGATTGCGACTGTGATTTGGCGTTGGCGACAACGGTTGCACGCTGTGATTTTT
>JAQGOW010000214.1 GCA_028293405.1 Verrucomicrobiales bacterium | reverse complement strand
CGCTGAGGAGTCGACGGTTTGACTGGTTGTGCATCGCGTTCAATAGCAGGCCGACAGCTTTATCTTTACGCTGCTGCAGATCTTTCATGTCCTTTGTTGCATCGTACGCAAGGGGTATGTACCGCGCGTTTTCGCCCCATGAAAATCGGATGACCTGCGGTTGCTCTTTGGACCGCGTATGATTCTGTACTTGATCGCTCACCCACGACGCGAGGTCGCCCAGTCGAATGAGGCCAGATGCGTCGCCCGGCACATTGCCCTTCAATCCTTCAATGATGAAATGGGTAAACACGCCCTGCTGAAATTCTGCATCTTCATAGGAATAATGATCTTTGTCTGCGGCGCTCAATGTGGCCTGCCCTTTTGCCGCCAGAAAAGGTGTTGCAAACGCCTCAGGCGCTGCATACGGCAGCGTGTTTCCTCCTTTGGCGGATTTTGGTGGTTGGGTTGCTTTGCTGCGACAAGCATCGATCAAGAGCAAACCGCGCGCAGCACGACCGGATCTTTCGCCAGTGCCCATGGCATGTTCGATCGATGTCAATGGAACGCCAGTGTCGGCCAACATCGTCAGGTCTGAGTCCTGCAGCATGACATAAGCTTTGCCATTTTCATCAAAGCCATGTGAAGAGATGTGGATGACGAGAAGGCCTGGTCCCCGAGTGAGTCGAGGAGCCTTGTGCAAGAGTTTATAAAACTCAGTATGCGTCGCTGCGGTCCTGGTAGCTCCGTGTTCGAGTAGAATTTTTAACCGTTTTTCCGACGCTTCCTTCGTCGGTGTTCCGCCCAAAGCCAAAAAAATGTTCGATGGGTAAATCAGTTTTAAATCCTCGGCAAACAAAAACGCGAGATCGATCGCGTCGTCAACGGCGTACGTCAACGTTGCGAGCGTTTCGGTATCAAACTTATTAACTCCGAGGAAGATTCCGGCTGCCGTTGTGGAATCCATTTTCTCTGCGCTGACTTGCGCAGCTGACATTGGCGCGACACTTGGCTCAATTGTTATGCCCTTAGCACCTTCGGTTGCAGCCAACAACATGCCGCCGCAGTGTGCCGACGCTGTCACGACCAGTAAGTAGACCAGTTTTCTTGAAAGAAAATGTCTGTTGCTGGCACTCATACCGATTTGCTTTTTGCCCGAACTGAAAACGTCAATAAACGCACGGCTCCAGTGAGCCGTGTGTTTGTGACGCGTAAAACTATTTAGCGGAGGCGTCCAGTTCTTCCTGTGTTGGAACGCGCCAGATCGCCCAACTGCCACCGCGATTGGACACGAAATAGACCCATTTGTTGTCGGGTGAAATTTGCGGGAAGCGGTCGATCGAGCCGTTGGTCGTCAATTGACGACGATTAGAGCCGTCGTAATCCATGATCCAGATGTCTTCGTTTGGCCGACCGGTCGAATCCGTTCCTTCCATGCCGGTGTAAACGATGCGCTTACTATCGCGGCTCCAGGATGGCCAGGAATAGGGCATTTTCTCCGGCGCGCCGTATTCTTTGAGGTTGAAATCGAAAATACGCGCTTCCGTCACGCTCAAGCTTTTTTTGTAATTCTCGAGGATTTTATCCGCTGTAAAAGTTAACTGGGTTGTCTGGGACCCATCAACTTTCGAGACGAAGAGATTTCCGTCCGGTCCGATGTAGGCGATGCGCTTGCCATCAGGGCTGATGCAGGGGTGACTACCGGTCTGGATTTCCGTTGGGAACTGGTTCGCGCCACCAAGTGTCCAGATGGTAAAACGTTGTTTGACGTCGATGGGGCGCGGTTCATCAATACAAAAGGACATCGTTTGACCATCATCGGCCTGGGTTGGGCGGAGCATGCGCGCGTCGCGATGCGTGAATACGTCCGAGATTCCGCTGCGGCGCATTGAATTGATCTGCAAAATATCTTCCGAATCAGAACGGCGACGATTGGAGGTGAACAAAATATTTTGTCCGTTTGCGGTAAAGCTTGGGAACATGTCGCGAAAGTCTTCCGAAGTCGGATGTTCGATGCCGCCGGAAATCATGTTGATGATGTTCAAGTTGGCGCCACCTACTTCGATCCCTTTTGGTTCCGCGCTTTCGAATACTTTTTGCACAACGGCGTTTGGTAGTTTCGCCTCGGAATAAACGATGCGGTTACCGTCAGGAGAAAGGGAGAGTCCTTGAATGCCGGCGTGTTCAGCCAACACCTTGATTCGTGAGGGCGCTGTGCCGCCGACTTCGTTTACGTCTTTATAAGCGCGGGCGCGGACGACCGCTCCGCGCCATTTGTGCTGTGAATCCAGGATGAATTCGACTGATGGGACTTCCACGTAGAGTTTTGGTTCGAGTCTCACATCCATTCTCTTTGTAGTTTCCTTCATATCGATCGGCAATTTTTGGAAACCCAATTGTGTGAGGTTCGTTGAAACGGGCAGGTATTTTTCGCCTTCGGCTGTGGGCGGCGTTACGGTAACCGAGTAGAACAAATTTCCCTGGAACGACACTGGCAAATCCAACGAAGACAGGCCCGTTTTCACAGTCTTACCTTTTGCGTTTACGATGCTGATTTGTGAAAGCGGTGGGTCTGCGACTACATGTAATTGTTGTGTTGTGCAGCCTGCTCCGAGGAGCATGGTTAGCGACAATAGTCCTAGAGCGTTATAGCTATTCGGTTTCAATTTAGAGGTGTTCATTTGCGTTGGTTGTCAGAGTTGCATGCAGCCCGGCTTAACAAGCTTTTACCGTGAGTTGTCGCAAAGGCTATGGCTGGGACCAAACGTGTCAAGCAATTATCCGACGTTCTACGGTGGTTGTTAGCGACCAATAGCTTGACGTCGCCGCCATTCGATCTTGTTTAGGCGAGCGCCATCTGTGATCTTTGTTTTGTCCCACTCTGTCACGTAGAAGGTGTCCCGGGCTGCGCCTTTTTCCGTAGAAATTTTGCGATGCTGATGTCGAGGTTCCGATCGTTGAGCGCGCGGGAGACGTCGTAGAGGAGGCCGCGGCGGTCTTCGGTTTCGAGGTCAATGATGGTGCGGGTTTCGGAGAGTTCGCCGTCGAAACGGATTGAGGTCGCGATCACGAGTCTTTAATCGAAGATTCACTTTCGGACAGCGGCGACGAAGGAGTTAACTAAACTGAATTATCGCGCGACACCCCCCGTTCCATCCCGTCTCCGCGTCGCCATCCCACTTTCGAATATTTCGCGTATTTCGTGGTTCACCTAGTCCCGTCTCCCATCAAAAACACGTAGCGTAGTTGTTAACCGCAGTAGGCCGCTTAAAACAACCCCGAAGCGGGTTGCGTAACTCAGCCCAGGGATGCGGAGGCGATGCGCGGCGCTTCCCTGGGTAAAAGATCCAAAACGAAGTTTCACGACGGCGCGACGAAGGAGTTAATCAAACTGAATTATCGTGCGACAAACTCCCCGTTCCATTCCGTCTCCGCTTCGCCATCCCACTTTCGTATATTTCGCGTATTTCGTGGTTTACCTCAGTCCCATCTCCCATGGAAACACCATTAGCGTGGTTATCAACCGTGGTAGGCCACTTTAAAC
>JAQGOW010000208.1 GCA_028293405.1 Verrucomicrobiales bacterium | reverse complement strand
ACCGAACCTGTTCCTACGTCCGAAGCAGTGCCGGCATGAATCGCGTAAGGTGTGGGCAAAATCGCCTGGCGTGGCGCCAATGTTGTGAACGCTGCGGCTCCGTTGGTGCGCACGGCCATCGACAGCCATCGATTGGTGCCGGGAAACTGGTCGCCAAAATTCAATGTTACCGTGAACGATCCGTTGCTGACGACGGTTGAACTGTTCGTGATGCTGACGCCAACCTGGCTGCCGCCATTGCTCGAATCGTACAGCGCAAAGGTCAGGTCGTAGGTGCCGCTGGCCGTACCGCTCCCGTCGTTCAGCCGGCCTTGGTAAGTGAAGGCCGTGCCCTGGGCATTGGCGATGGACAATTGGGAGTTAAAGGCGCAGAGAATAGTCAACGCCAAGACGCAGAGCAGTCTGATTTTCATGGTTACTTTGGCCGTTGAGTCATCGAGGTTGAACCGCCGTCGCCAAGCTCAAAGGTTTACGGCACAAAACCTGAAAAAGTGGCTACGACCAGACCCTACCAGCTTCTGTGGTTTGTAATAAAGATATTTTTACCTTGTTAAACGCCGGGAAGACAATTCTGCGTCAGCGGGTGATGGCGCTGAAAATGGGTAAACCCATAGTATGGTTCGTTTTGGTTCATAGACTTTCTTGTGCTTGTTGGATTGTTTTCCATACAGAAGAAGGCGTCACCCATTAGGGCCCTTGAAATCGTGTCAAAACTTTTTGCACAGAAAAATGGCGTGTAGGGGCATGGTAAGGCGTGTCAGTGCATGCAGGGGCATGGTCGGTGGTGGGCTTCGGGAATTCTTTCAAAATGTCGTGATAGAACTCCACACGTGCAAAAGAATTTCAGAATTCGGATTTCAGAATTCGGAAAAATCGCGCGAAGTTCGCGTGGTTTCGCTTTCTGTCGCTTTGCTTCGCTAGACGTCCGGCGCCAAATCTCTCACGCTATGCACACATGACAGATTCATCGCATTCGACCCTCAACCATCAACTTGTTTTAGCCAATGCATTCTACAGATACTAAATCGAAGTTCCTCGAATTCCGGGCCAAAGGCTGGAGTCTCGCCCGTATCTCAAAACAAATCGATGTCAGCGTCCGCACGCTTGCCGACTGGAACCAGCAGCACCGTCAGGAACTGCGAACACTCCGCGCCATCGAATTGGAAGCACTGCAAGAGAAGTTCTTGGCGACACACGAGCAGGAACTCAGTTCACTCACCGTTCAACTCAAGCGCATCGAGCAAGCGATCGATGGCGCCAAACTCGAATTTGTGGAAACCAAAGATTTATTCCGACTGGCTGCGGCCACCCGGGCTGAAATCCGAAAAATCGTCATTCACACCGACTCAGAAGATAAACCCCATGCACAAAACTAAAATTGCATCATTTCTGCATGGTTTTTGCATGATTTCGGCAATCGAGGCCGTTACAAAATGCTGTGCGGCAATTTTCGGTCACGTTCAGTCATCTTTGGTCACGTGCCCACATCGTCTTGCGTCCGTTGCGCGAAATTCCTTACCGGTGAAATTCCGGTAAACAAATGGTAAAGAAACGGTAAAGTTTTGCCCTTCACACCGCACACCACTTTCACTGCCACCGCAGCACAGCCATAGCGCTAAGCCGCTTGCTGAGACGTGCGCCTCTGTTAACCTGTGCGCATGTTCAAACCGGGCGATTTATTCGACCTGACCCAAACCGTGCATCGCGACCTCTTTGAAGGTTGCGAGTTCGCCTGGGAGGTTTTGCCGAAAATCTCGGCGTACATCGCTTCCCACATACAACCCGCGTTGCACAACCGTTGCGAGGGACGTGCTTTCATTGGCGAGAACGTTTACATCGGCAAAGGAACGGTTGTCGAAGATGGGGCAATGATAAAAGGGCCCACGATCATTGGTGAGAACTGCCAGATCCGGCACAACGCCTACATCCGTGAAAACGTTATCATCGGTAACGACTGTAACGTTGGGAATTCGTGTGAACTAAAGAACAGCGTTCTGTTCAATGGCGTGCAAGTGCCGCATTTCAATTACGTCGGTGACTCGATTCTCGGCTACAAAGCGCATCTCGGCGCGGGTGTAAAAATCTCCAATTTTAAATTGTTCCACGACAATATCGTGATCGATGTCGACGGTAAGCCATTCGATACCGGGCTTCGCAAATTCGGCGCGTTGCTCGGCGACGAAGCCGAAGTGGGTTGCAACGCCGTTTTAAGCCCCGGCAGTATCATTGGCCGGCGCTCTGTTATATATGCAAACGTCCTCTGGCGCGGAATTCTTCCTGACGACATGATCGTCAAAAATAAATCCACGCTGGAAATCGTTGAGCGTCGCCTTCGCACTTCTTAGAATCGACCGCTCAAGATGATTGGCTTTGTTGATCCAGAACCCGCCGGCAGCGGCAGCACGCTTGTCGCCGATGCCGAAATAATGTTTTCGGCTGAAGGTGTCTTATCGAAGTCGCGCAATTTCGAATACCGCCCGCAACAACAACAAATGGCTGTCGCGATGGCGACTGCGCTCGAACGTAACGAACACCTGATCGTTGAAGCCGGAACTGGCGTCGGTAAAAGCCTCGCTTACCTCATTCCCTCAATTCTGTTCGCGATCGCGAATGGCAAAAAAGCCGTCATCTCAACGCACACCATCAATCTGCAGGAGCAGCTCATCGAAAAAGACCTGCCGATGTTGGCGAAGATTTTGCCCGTCGAGTTCAAGTTCATCATGGTGAAGGGCCGCCATAATTATTTATGCACGCGTCGTCTGCAGCGCGCGATGCAGCAGGCCAGTTCCCTCTTCACCACGCCCGAACAACGCGAACTCGAACGCATTTACGAGTGGTCCAAGAAAACGACCGACGGAAGCCTGTCGGATTTTGAAATCGAGCCGGATCCTAGGGTATGGTCTTACGTCTGCTCAGAGCGCGGCCTTTGCACGCCAAAACGATGCGGTCATGAATCCGATCTCGCGAAGGAAAACCGCGTCTGTTTCTTCCAACGCGTGCGCAGCCAGATTCTCGGTGCCGACGTCATCGTGCTAAACCACACGTTGTTCTTCATGCACCTCGGCGGGATCGATGAAGAAGCCGAAGGCGGAATACTTTTCAAAAACGACTTCGTTATTTTCGACGAAGCGCACACCGTCGAACGAGTCGCCTCCAAGCACATCGGCATTGGCGTTTCCGATACGCAGTTGCGCTACACGATCAATCGACTTTGGAACCCGCAAACGCAAAAAGGAATACTGCGCACGATCAATCGTGGGCCAATTCAACTCGCCGGTGAGGTGCTGGATGAGAGTGAGAAGTTTTTCGCAACCGTGGAAGCGACCTGTGAGGAACTCTCGAGCTACACCGCAAAACAAGGATCGCGACCACCGCGTTGGTCCGAATTGCGAATCCGCCGTCCTGACCTCGTCGAAGACAACATCACACTTCCGCTCCAGCGACTGCGCGAGAGCATCAACGAATTAATCAAGACCAGCGAAGACAAAGAAACCGGCCAGGAATTGCAGGAGTGCAATCGTCGTCTTGCTGAGTTGCGCGAAGGCATTTCCCATTTCTTGCGCCACGACACGCGGGATCACGTCTACTGGGTTGAACGCTCCGGCAAAACGCAAAAGACCATCGCACTCAATGCCGCGCCGGTGAACGTCTCCGCATTTTTGCGTCAACGACTTTTCGGCGCAGACACATCAGTCATCATGACCAGTGCGACCATGGCCGTCTCGCAAAAGGAAGGGAGCGCGTCAGCCGGTCTCGATTATTTCGCAAAACAGGTTGGCGGCGAGAGCGCCACCTTGCTGCAAGTGGGTTCGCCGTTCGATTACGAGACGCAGATGACCGTTTATGTCGCCGGCAAAATGCCCGACCCGCGCGAACCTGCTTACGACGCGCAACTGATTCACTGGATCGAGCACTTTGTCGAGAAGACCCACGGCAAAGCTTTCGTCCTGTTCACGAATTTCAAATTGATGCTGAAGGTCTCTGACCAGATGGAACGTTTTTTTCGCAACCTTGGATTGGAATGTTTTGTCCAAGGCAAGGGCGTGCCGCGTTCTTTGATGCTCGAAAAATTTAAACGCGATGTGGATTCAGTACTTTTTGGCACGGACAGCTTTTGGCAAGGGGTCGACGTTCCAGGAGAAGCGTTGTCGAATGTCATCATCACGCGCCTGCCGTTCGCGGTTCCAGACCACCCGCTCATTGAAGCGCGTATCGAAGCAATCGAAGCCCGCGGCGGAAATTCTTTCATGGAATTTTCACTACCCGAAGCGATCCTGAAATTTCGCCAAGGCGTCGGGCGCCTCATCCGCACCAAGACAGATAAAGGCATCGTCGTCATTCTCGACAATCGCGTGTTAACGAAAAAATACGGGCAGGCGTTTTTGGATTCGATTCCGAAATGTCCGGTCGAAATCGTCTGAGTTTCTAAACCAGTGGAGTCTGACAGCGGGCAGGGGATTACTGACTAATATTCAATCCGCATATAACCCCTTGTCATGCCATACCCTTCTAGCACATCCTGCTCTCATGGCTGAGATAGCGAAATTTGTCCACCGCAACGCGGCAACGATTACGCCAAAAGTTTTGAAAGGCATTCACAAGAAACTGCCGTTCCTGAAACTCAAGTTCGCCGACATCAACGATCACAACTACCCGCACCTGTCGGACCAGCTCGAATTCCTGGCTGATTTGGTTGAAGACGTCGCCGAAGGCATCGATGAAGAAATCCCATACACGACAGTCGCCGCCGCGGCCTTCGCCTTGATTTACGCTCATCGTGAAATGGATTTGATTCCCGATTCCGTTCCCGAATACGGCCACGCTGACGACTCTGCCGTGGTTCGCGCCGTGTTGATCGAAAACGAAAAAGTGCTCGCCGCCTACGCCGCCCGCCACAGCCTAAACTTCGATCGCGTTTCGCTAAAGCCCTGATGGCCTCACGGCAATCTCCTCAAAAACACTTCTTGGTATCGCGGCCCCCAGCCGACCTCATCGCCGACTTATCAAACGCGCTTGGGCAAACACGTGTTCAAACACCAAGTGATGAACCTCGATCCCATCCCGGTCCTGCAGCAACTCATCGCCATTGATTCGGTCAATCCCGATTTGGTGCCTGGAGCCGCAGGCGAACGAGCGATTGCGGCGTGGTGCGCTGATTGGTTGGTCGCCCACGGGTTCGACGTGCATCGTCTCGAAGCGCGTCCGGGACGCCCATCCATCGTCGGCATCATTCGCGGTACCGGCGGCGGCCGAACACTCATGCTCAACGGTCACCTCGACACCGTAAGTGTCGCTGGATACGCCGGCAACCCGTTTGGCGGAGAGTCGCGCGACGGCCGGATTTCAGGTCGCGGAGCCTTCGACATGAAGAGCGGTGTGGCCGCCATCATGGTCGCGGCGGCGCGCGCATCCGCTCACCGGCTCGCAGGCGATGTCATTGTCACTTTGGTTGCGGACGAGGAATTTGGCAGTATCGGCACTGAAGAAGTGTTGCGTAACTACACGGCGGATGCCGCGATTGTCGCCGAACCGAGCGACCTCTGCCTGACCATTGCCCACCGCGGATTCGCCTGGTTCGAAGTCGAACTCAGCGGACTCGCCGCCCACGGTTCAATGCCAGAGAAAGGCGTCGATGCGATTGCACACGCCGCATTCGTTATCCGCGCCCTCGACGAACTGCGGAACAGACTCAATGCCGCGCCGTCTCACCCGATTCTAGGCCACGGATCCGTGCGCGTGTCGATGATTCAGGGCGGAGACGACGCCGCAACTGTCGCCGCATCCTGTAAGTTGACCATCGAGCGGCGCACGTTGCCCGGCCAGACGCCGGACGCCGTCGAGGCGGAACTCCACGCGATTCTCGAACAGTTGCGTCGCACTGTCCCCGCCTTTCAGTTTTGCCTAAAGCGACTCGTGGCACGCGCCGCGTTTGAGGCCAACCCTGCCTGGCCGATTGTTCGAGTGCTCAGCGACAACGCTGCACGGGTGTTGGGCCGTCCGGCGTCGCGACGCGGAGAACCGTTTTGGACCGACGCCGGTTTGATCTTCGACGCGGGCATTCCGTGCCTGCTGCTCGGCGTCGCTGGTGGTGGCGCACACGCCGACACCGAATGGGCTGACATCGAGTCCGTGCGTCAACTCACCGACATTATCACTGGCACGATCACTGATTTTTGCGGCGCCGCAGCCTGACTCACTTCGTCCGTCGACTCCGTAGCAGCCGACGTGAGGAGGCTCTAATCGATTCATCCCACGGATTCAGAAGGCAAAATGCAGAATTCCGGCCACTCGAACGCACGGGGTCGTACGTCGTGAGATGTTAGGAGGTGGCAGCGGAGATCGATCCCAACTTTTCCACGTTCGGCGCGCTTTGTTCTCAAGGTCACAAAACTGCTGAGAGGAATTTGCTTTTCGAACTGATAGGAAATTACTACTGAGAGGCATTTGCTTTTTGACACTGGCTCGGTTACTGAGATTTCAAGGGGTGTAACACCAGAGCGAATCTGTACCAAGGGACGGCGGCCATCTGGAAGTTCGCCATTTAAAC
>JAQGOW010000204.1 GCA_028293405.1 Verrucomicrobiales bacterium | reverse complement strand
ATCGAATTGCCGCCTTACAAACGGCCGCTCGTGAAAGTCGTTCTGCGCCACATTTGGGATCGTACCAAGATATACCTCCGCAAAGCAGGCACGGTCATTCTCGGCATCAATATTTTGCTTTGGTTCTTGGCGAGTTATCCACGGCACACCACGCACGTAGAAACGAACATCGCACCCGCTGCGCAGAATCAGACTGTGACCCTCGAGGTTAAGGATGGCGGCGAACGCATCCGCAATAGCTTTGCAGGGATGGCTGGTCGCGCCATTGAGCCGATCATCAAACCGCTCGGGTTCGATTGGAAAATCGGCATCGGTCTCGTCGCTTCTTTTGCCGCACGCGAAGTGTTCGTGAGCACGATGTCACTCGTCTACAACGTCGAACAAAATAACGACGAGAAAGCGCACACTCGTCAGTTGGCTCAAGTCCTGCGCGAACAAAAACGTCCAGACGGCACCGCCGTTTACACCACCCTGACCTGCCTTTCATTAATGGTCTTCTACGTTCTCGCGATGCAATGCATCAGTACCGTCGCCGTCGTTCGTCGCGAAACAAATTCCTGGAAATGGCCGTTATTCCAATGGATCTACATGGGCGTTCTCGCATGGACATTCGCCTTTGTCGTTTACCACGGCGGCCATTTGCTCGGCTTTCAATAATCTCCGTAGCAGCCGACGTAAGGAGGCTCTGTTTACGAGCATGCTAAAAATAGTTAGAGCCTCTTCACGTCGGCTGCTACGATCAATTTATATATGGCGGTTTTCTACGACACGCACGCACATCTCGATTTTCCCGATTTCCAAGGCGACATCGACTCAGTCGTCGCCCGCGCTCACGCCGCCGGCATCGAACGCATCATTTCCATCGGCACTGATCTTGAAGGCAGCAAACGCGCCATCGCTCTCGCTGAAAAATTTCCGAATGTGTATGCCGTGATCGGCTGGCATCCGACGCACGTGCTGGAAGCGCCGGATGACATCCGCCCTGCCCTGCGCGATTTGGCAAAACATCCCAAAGTCGTTGCCATCGGCGAAACCGGTCTCGACTACTACCGCATGCCCGAAGGCAATCACGAGGCCTACAAAGCAAAGCAAGCGAGCATCTTTCGCCAACAAATGGAAGTCGCGACCGAACTGGGCCTCAATTGCGTCATTCACCAACGCAATTCCTTCGACGATCTCATCACCCAAATGGAACCGTTCCGCGGAAAAGTCCGTGGCGTGTTCCACTGCTTTTCAGAACCGATTCCGTCGCTCAACCGCGTGCTCGAACTCGGTTCGCTCGTCAGCTTCACCGGACTGCTGACTTTCAAAACCGCCCAAAGCGCTCGCGACGCACTTGCCGCCGCGCCCGCCGACCGGTTCATGCTGGAAACCGATTGCCCGTTCCTCGCGCCCGTGCCCTATCGCGGCAAACGTTGCGAACCAGCTTACGTGAAGGAAATCGCCGACCTCGCCGCACAGGTGAGAAACTGCTCGCTCGAACAACTCAGCGAACAAACCTGCCGCACGGCTGAACAATTCTTCAAATTCAACAGATCGTAAGCCTGTCCTAGCTTCAGCTTGTTTGCTCCACGACAAGCAAAGCTTGAACTCCAACGGCACTTTCACTTTGCGTTCCAAACGCGGCTCGCACATTCTTAACACTCGAAATGCTCGCTCAAGAAATCATCGGGAATTTGCAGCGGATCGTCGGGAATAAAGATGTCCTCACCGCTAAGGAAGACCTTATCTCCTACTCGTTCGACGGCACCGCCGCCATGCAGCAGATGCCCGGCTGCGTCGTGTTCGTCGAGTCGACGCAGGAAGTTTCTGAGATTCTAAAACTCGCGAATGAAAAGAAGTTTGCGGTCGTGACGCGCGGTTCGGGAACCGGTTTGAGCGGTGGCAGTCTGCCGTCGCGCGATTGCGTGGTGATGTGCACGGTGAAGATGGATAAAATTCTCGAGCTCGACCGCGCCAATCTGACGATGTGGGTCGAACCGGGAGTCATCACTTTGCAGGTCGCCGATGCAGCTTTGGCTGCTGGTTTATTTTATCCGCCGGACCCGGGCTCGATGAAAATTTCCACCATCGGCGGCAACGTCGCCGAAAACTCCGGCGGCTTGCGCGGGCTGAAATACGGCATCACTCGCAATTACGTCATGGGCCTGGAAGTCGTGTTGCCCAATGGCGAAATCATGACCACGGGCAACAAGTGCGTGAAAGACGTCGCCGGCTACTCGCTCAAAGATATTTTTATCGGTTCAGAGGGAACGCTTGGTGTGATCACAAAAGTTCTGCTCAAACTGATTCCGAAACCGGCTGCGAAAAAAACGATGGTTGCGACCTTCTCCCAAATGGACAAAGCCGCTGAAGCGGTTTCGGCCATCATCGCCGCGCAGATCATTCCTTGCACGTTGGAGTTCTTGGACCGCACCACCATTCATTGCGTGGAAGACTACGCGAAGATCGGTTTGCCCTTGGATTGCGAAGCGCTCTTGTTGATGGAAACCGACGGACATCCGGCTGCTGTCGCCGATGAGGCGGCGAAGATGGAACAGATCTGTCGCGAAAAAGGGTGCATGGAATTGCGCATCGCCGCCAATGATGAAGAAGCAAACAAGCTCGCCACGGCACGTCGCAGCGCTTTCTCGGCTCTTGCGCGTCTGTCGCCGACGACGATTTTGGAAGACGCAACTGTGCCGCGCAGTGAATTGGCGCAGATGATCCGATTTGTTGATGCGATCGCCAAAAAATACAAACTCCGCATCGGCACCTTCGGCCACATGGGCGATGGCAATTTGCATCCGACGTTTTTGACCGACGAACGGAACAAAGAAGAAATGCATCGCATCGAAGAAGCCTTCAAAGAAATCTTCGATGAAGCCATCCGGCTCGGCGGCACGATTACGGGTGAACATGGTGTGGGTGTGGCAAAGAAATCTTTTCTGCCGAAATTCCTCGGCGAAGCGCAGATGCGTGTCAGCCGCGATTTGCGTCGCACGTTGGACCCGAATGGAATTCTGAATCCGGGCAAGATGTTCGATTAGAAATCAGTTGCGTTTCGGTCGTATTGCGCAAACATTCGCGGCGCATGAAGAAGACCGGTAAATTCGCGGCATATCCTAGACTCAATCCTCTCGGTATCGGAAAGAACATTTCCGCCGCTGACCTCATCGACGAAACTTTCCTCGCCTACAACGGCGGCCGTTTGCGTGAAGCGGCAAAATTGTTCACCGACAAAATGCTGCCGGACGACGGCTTCGTCGGCATGAGCCTCACTGGTGCGCTCACTCCTGCCGGTCTCGGCAAATCGTGTTTGATTCCGCTGATGAAGGCGGGGTTTATCGACTGGATTGTTTCCACCGGTGCCAATCTTTATCACGATTTGCACTACGGCCTGAACATGGAGTTGTTTCAAGGCTCACCGTTTCTCGATGACGTGGTGCTGCATCGTGACGGCGTCATCCGCATCTACGATATTTTGTTCGATTACAACGTGCTGCTCGACACCGATGCGTTCGTCCGTGAAGTGATCCAAGGACCGGAATTTCAACGCACCATGGGCACTGATGAATTTCATTATCTGCTCGGCAAATATGTTTCCGAACGCAGCCGGAAATTGAAGTTGAAAGACAGTTCGATGCTCGCCACTGCCTATGAATGCGGCATTCCTGTTTTCACAAGCAGCCCCGGCGACAGTTCGATCGGCATGAATGTCGCAGCGATGAGCATGCGCGATTTGAAACTCATTCCAGACGTGAATCGGGACGTCAATCAGACGGCCGCTATCGTTTACGAAGCCAAATCGTCTGGTCACAAATCTTCTGTGTTCATTCTTGGCGGCGGATCGCCGAAGAATTTCATGCTGCAAACGGAGCCGCAGATTCAGGAAGTCATGGGCATTCAGGAAAAGGGCCACGATTACTTCCTCCAATGCACTGACGCCCGGCCAGACACTGGCGGGTTGAGCGGCGCTACTCCGGCAGAAGCAGTCAGTTGGGGCAAAGTGGATCCGAACAGTTTGCCGGACTGCGTTGTCGCATATGTTGACTCGACTATTTCCCTTCCGTTGCTGACGGCGTATGCGCTGAGCCGCGTGAAGCCGCGCAAACAGAAACGTTTATTCGACCGTCGCGAGGAACTCTACGATACCATTCGCAAGCTTTACCTGAAAACCGGCACGGTCTCGAAGATCAAGACGAGCCGAAAGTTGGCCAAACGGTCCAGTGGTATCGGGACGAAGACGATCGAGCGCGACCGGTAGAGGCAGGTTTGGTATTGCAGTGAATTGCGGTTAGCTGCGGATAGGTGCGGTTGGCGGGTGGTTATGATACGCGCCCCCCACCTCCCCTCCTCTGGACCCGTCCCACCGTCCCAAGAGCCGTAAACATTGGTGATTTGTGCGTTTTGACCCGTCCCATGGGACGGGTCACTGCTGGTCACTGCCGTCCCAAGGTTAATTTTTGACAAAAAAAAATCCCCGCTGAAGGTTGCCCTTCAGCAGGGAGTTTGGCTTAGCAGGGACTTACTTGCGATATGAGGGAACCCAACGAAACCCCACACCACTTCAGCCGCCTGCAAAGATTGTCCAAATTTTCTAAAGAGCACTCGAGGCACTCACGATGACCCGAGGCAAATCTTAACCTGAGAATTGTCGTCAGCGTATGCGTGTTGAGGATTCAGGAACGGGTCGGTATCTCTAAAAGCGTTCCTCAACACACGCTGACTCTCAACTACAGGTTCAGCTTGCGAGTCCAACTCTAAGCATCCGCGCGCTTTCAACAACTAATCTGAATACGGATTTTGTGTCGGGTTGTGTACGGACACCGTAATCCGCTGCATTCGCATATTCTGCGGTTTGCCCTACTTGGAACCGCGCGACAAAACACCTCGATTTTACTTGAAAATGCAGGCGTATCCTGTGCTCAATCATCAGGCAATGTCCTGCCTCCCTGAACATCGAATGTCGGAGGCTGGGGATCCGCATTCTATGCCGTCGCGTATTTCAAGAGCTTTGTTGTTTGTTGTCCTGGGTCTGCTCAGTGTCTCCACTGGCTACACTCAAACTCTCCACAAAACCAACTCTGTCGAAGCCACACTTTACGACCCGGACCCGGGCCACATCGCCAATCGCGTTTACAAAGCTATTTTTGCGTGGAAAGCAGACACGGACGCGACGCCCAGTCACTGGCCTAAACAAAAGATGGCGCTCGATATCGAGAATCTCAAAGCCACGCTTGATGAATTGTTCCGAGTGGACATGGCGAAAGAGCTTC
>JAQGOW010000180.1 GCA_028293405.1 Verrucomicrobiales bacterium | reverse complement strand
TTTTAACGTCGTGCAAATCGTCGCCGGTCTTTATCCCGACATGTTCCCGTTCGATCCACGCGGCGCGAACGAAGGCGGTTATCCGTGGGAAACAAATTACACGCGCATCAATCCGAAATATTTCGATGCCGCCGACAAGCGCTTGCTTTATTTGGTCAACCAAGGAATCAGTCCATGCATCGTCGGCGCGTGGGGATATTTCCTGCCGTGGATGGGCGTCGAAAAAGCCAAGCAACATTGGCGCTATCTCATCGCGCGTTACGGCGCTTTGCCGGTGACGTGGTGCGTTGCGGGGGAAGTTAATTTGCCGTGGTACTTAGCGAAAGGATTTCCTTACGACGACCGTGAGCAGGCCAAAGGCTGGACTGAGGTCGCGCGTTACGTTCGCGAGACTGATCCGTTCCATCGCATGTTGACGATGCATCCGACGGGCATCGGTCCTTGCGACGCGCGCCACGCGGTCGCAGATCACACCGTGCTCGACTACAACATGCTGCAAACTCCACACGGTCAACGCGAAGCTGTCGCGCCGACTTTGAATATCGCGCGTGCTGCTTACGAGACGAAGCCAACGATGGCGATTCTCAATGGTGAGGCGAGTTACGAGCGGTTGAACGACACGATCGCAAGCGAATGGACGCGGGCGATGTTTTGGATTTCGATGATGAACGGCGCGGCTGGTCACACTTACGGGGCAAATGGAATTTGGCAATGCAACCGTCGTGAACAACCACACGGAGCTTCTCCGCACGGCGGTACTTACGGAAAAATTTCGTGGGATGAAGCGATGGAATTGCCGGGCTCAAGCCATGTTGGATTTGGTAAAGAATTTCTCGAAGACTTTGCATGGCGCAGTTGCGTTCCAATGCATTCGACGGTTTCGTGGGCGACCGCTAACGACGCGCCGATCGGTCCGTTGGCGCTCGGTCACACCAACGACATGCGAATTATTTATGCGATTGTCTCGAAACCGGTCGTGGTGACCGGCCTTCGTGCCAAGACCAAATACCATTACACAGCATATGATCCAGTCGGCGGAAACTCGGCGGCCATCAACGATTTCGTTACCGATGAAATGGGCAAGCTCACCATCGAACCGCCAACGAGTCACGATTGGGTTGCCGTGTTGGAAACGGTGAAGAGTCAGATTCGACTCGAACCGCTTCTGGTCAATGATGAAGGAAAGGTGGTCGTCACTCCCAGGCAATGGAACGAGCGTCGTGCCGAGTTAAAACGTTCGTGGGAGCAAGTGCTCGGCAAATTTCCTTCGCGTAAAGCGCCCCTTCGTATTGAAGTGCTCAATCGCGAGACCACCCCGGACTTCATTCGCGAACACATTCGTTACCAAATCGAAGATGGAATTTACACCGACGCTTATTTGCTCACGCCAAAACAACTCACGCGCAAAAATCCGGCAGTCGTCGTATTTCATCCCACTACCCAGCTCCAAGCGAAAGGCGTCGCCGGTCTCGCACCTGAATATGCGCAAGAAAAATGGCAAGGCGTCCAATTGGTGAAACGCGGTTACGTGGTCTTGTGCCCACGCAACTATATAAATGGCGAAGGAGCGGACTGGACGGGAAACGTCAATCGCGTCAAAGCGCGACATCCCAATTGGACCGGCATTACAGAGATGACATGGGAAGCCATTCGCGCCGCCGATCTTCTGCAATCGTTGCCGCAAGTGGACAAAGAACGTATCGGTTGCATCGGCCATTCACTCGGCGGCAAACAAGCGCTTTATGCGGCGGCGTTTGATGAACGATATAAAGCCTGCGTCGCGAGCGAGTTTGGAATTGGTTTAAATTTCAGCAATTGGAATGACCCGTGGTATTTTGGCGGTGCGTTAAATAATCATCCAGAACTCGATAATTACCAGGTCCTCGCGCTGGTTGCGCCGCGTCCGTTTTTGTTGCTCGCCGGCGATAGCGCCGATACGGACAACAGTTTACGTTACATTGCTGCCGTTGCGCCGGTTTATGATTTACTCGAAGCGCCACGAAATCTTCAGTTCGTAAATCATCGTGCAGGTCACCGCTACTCGCCAGAAGCGCGAAGCGTTGCCGAGAAATTTTTAGACACCAATTTGAAAAAGTGAAAACAGATACGCTCAAAACAGAATTTGTTCCCGCCGCCGAAGCCGATTCGAAACGCCTGATGATCGTCATGCACGGTCTCGGCGACAGCATGGATGGTTATCGTTGGATTCAGGAAGGCATGCAAGTGCCATGGCTGAACTACCTTCTCGTCAACGCGCCCGATCCATACTACGGCGGGTTTGCGTGGTATGATTTGTATGCCAATGCTGGCATTGGCATTGAGCGTAGTCGCAAAATGCTTTTTGCGGTAATCGACGATCTTGGCAAAAAAGGCCACAAGCCGAGCGACATTGTAATTTCTGGTTTTTCACAGGGTTGTCTGATGTCGATGGAACTGGCTCTGCATTACCCGGAGCGGTTCGCCGCGATTGTCGGCATCAGCGGCTATGTGCATGAACCTGAGACGACCGACCTTTCGCCCGTTGCGAAGGATCAACGGATTCTAATGACCCACGGCACGCAAGATCCGCTGATACCGATTGAGGCTGTGCGCAAACAAGTCGCGGTGTTGCAAAAGCGCGGGGTTCAAATCGAATGGCGCGAGTTCGTCAAAGCCCACACGATCGCTGGCGAAACCGAATTGAAAGTCATTCGCCAATTTCTCAGCGACAAATTCTAATCGCGTGTAGATTTCCGTACACACGTATGGCAACGGGATTCAAAGAGCGCCGAGCAGAGCAAGATGCGGCTGAAGTTTCGATCAACATTGATGGCCTCGCGTTGCAAGGTGAACTCATCGTCCCGGAAAATGCCGCGGGCGTTGTTATTTTCGCCCATGGTAGTGGCAGCAGTCGACACAGTCCCCGCAACCAATTCGTCGCGCGCACGATTCGAAATTCCGGAAACGGCACGTTGCTGTTCGATCTGTTAACGCGTGCAGAAGAAGCGACCGACAATCTCACCGGACAACTGCGTTTCGATATCGCCCTGCTTGCGAACCGTTTGGTCCAAACCGCCCACTGGCTTCATCAGAAACCGGGCATGGCAACACGGAACATCGGTTTCTTCGGCTCTAGCACCGGTGGGGGCGCGGCACTAGTCGCAGCCGCAAAACTTGGTACGTTGGTGCAAGCGGTTGTCTCAAGAGGAGGCCGGCCGGATTTGGCAGCGGACGCGTTGCCGAAAGTTAAATGTCCCACACTGCTCCTCGTTGGTGAGCTGGACGACGTGGTCATTCGGCTTAACGAACAAGCGTTCGCAGAGTTACGCTGTCCAAAAGAGTTGAAAATTATTCCCAATGCCACACATCTTTTCGAGGAATCGGGCACGCTGGAACAAGTCGCCCGCGAGGCAGCGCGGTGGTTCCAGGAAAATCTCAGCGGCTCCTAATCACCTGCGTAAACGTCGGCAAATCCATGTTTGCGCTTGCCTCTGAATGTTTTTATTACATAGTAAACACCTGCGTTGGATGGGGTCGTAGCTCAGTTGGTAGAGCGCCTCGTTCGCAATGAGGAGGTCAGGGGTTCGACTCCCCCCGGCTCCACCATCCCGCTTCCTTTTCAGCTCTCCACATTCACGTTTTCGATTTGAAAACGTTTTATTTAGCGAATCAGGATGCTTGCGGTTGGGCGGATGCGGTGCGGATTTCCTCTAGCTCCTGCCAGCGTTCGTATAGTTTGGCAACACGTTCCTTCTCGGCGGCAAGTTCAGCTTGGATCTCTTCGGTGCGCTGACCGTGTTTGCGGTGGAAATCCGGATCGACGAACATCGCTTCGACGCGCGCAACGTTTTCTTCCGCTACAACGACGGCCGCTTCCATGCCGTCTAATTCGCGTTGTTCTTTGAATGACAACTTTCGAGGTTTCGATGAAGGTTGCTTGTTCGTTTCGGATTCTTCGGTGGACTTTGACACCTTCGGTCTGGCAACTTGCGGAGCGGTGCTACGGGCGCTCTTTTCGAGGTAGTAATCGTAATCGCCGACGCTGTAATGAACCTTCCCCTCCCCTTCAAACGCGAGGATGCCGGTGCAAACGCGATTGAGAAAATAACGGTCGTGACTGACGACGAGCACAACGCCCGGAAAAGCCTCGAGCGCTTCTTCAAGAATTCGCAAAGTTGGCAGATCAAGATCGTTCGTCGGTTCGTCGAGCACGAGGAAGTTACCGCCGTTTTTGAGAATGCGCGCGAGCAATAAACGACTGCGTTCGCCACCGCTGAGATATTTCACCTGCGTGCTGATGCGGTCATCGGTGAACAGGAACCGTCTGAGATACGCACGCAGAGACAAACTCTCGTCGCCGAACACGACAAACTCCGTGCCGTCGCTAATCTCTTCCAAGACGGTGCGATCATCGCGCAACTGGAGGCGGCCCTGGTCGACATAATTGTATTGGGTCAACTGGCCGATCTTGACGGTGCCTTCGGTTGGCTCGAGTTGGCCTAACACAACTTTGAGCAGAGTCGTTTTGCCTAGGCCATTGCGCCCAGTAATACCGATTCGGTCGCCGGCTTTAAACTCGAGATTGAGCCCGGAAAACAATCGTCGTCCACCGAGATCGACGCCGACATTGGTCAGTTCGACGACGCGATTGCCGAGCTGTGGCGGCGGCGGAATGATCAATTCTATATCGCGTTCAACCTGCGGCCCTGATTGCCCGGCGACTTCGTAGTATCGCTCGAAACGATCTTTCTTTTTTGTGCGACGTGCTTGGACGCCACTGCGGACCCATTCCAACTCACGTTTCAAAAACGTTTGGCGTGCGTGTTCCACCGATTCCTCAGCAG
>JAQGOW010000143.1 GCA_028293405.1 Verrucomicrobiales bacterium | reverse complement strand
ATCACTTCGGTCTCGGTCCAGAAAAAGCTCTGTAAGTCCTGGACCCACTCGAAGTAGGACACCACGACACCGCCGGCGTTGCAGAGGATGTCGGGGATGACGAAAATTTCCGGGCGTTGCTCGATGATTTAATCGGCGGCCGGAGTGGTCGGGCCGTTGGCGGCTTCGGCCAAAATGCGGCAATTAATTTTGGCGGCGTTGTCGTGGGTGATCTGACGTTCGAGCGCGGCGGGCACGAGAATTTCGCAGGGTAGTTCCAGCAAGTCCTGATTCGTGATTGGTTGCGCTTCGCTGAAACCGACAACGCTGGACGTCTTGGCGACGTGCTCTTCGAGCTTCCACAAATCGATGCCTTGCTCGTTGTAAAGCCCGCCGAAAGCGTCGCTCACCGCAATCACTTTGACACCGAATTTGGCCAATGAAAACGCGGTCACGGAACCGACGTTTCCAAAACCTTGCACCACGGCGCGGCATTGGCTCGGCGCGAGTCCGGTAACGTCCAGCGCACGGTTGATTAAATATCCAACACCGCGACCCGTCGCTTCGCGTCGGCCGAGTGAACCGCCGATGCTCACTGGCTTACCCGTTACGATCCCCGGAACAGTGTAGCCGGTGTGGACGGAATAAGTGTCCATGATCCACGCCATGACTTGTTCGTTCGTGCCCATGTCGGGTGCCATGACATCGACCTTCTCGCCGATGAACGGGATCATTTCCTGGGTGTAACGGCGCGTGATCCGTTCGAGTTCGGTTATGGAAAGTTTTCGCGGATCGCAGGTCACCCCGCCCTTTGCACCGCCGTAAGGCAAACCGGTGAGCGCGCATTTCCAACTCATCCACATCGCGAGCGCGGCGACTTCACCGAGCGTGACATCAGGATGATAACGCAAGCCGCCTTTGGTCGGGCCGAGCGTGAGGTGATGTTGCACGCGATAGCCCGTGAACATGCGCGTGCTGCCGTCGTCGCAATGAATCGGAAGCGCGACGGTCATCGAGCGTTTGGGATATTTTAGACGAGCGCGATCGTTGTCGTTGATTTGCAGATGATCGGCAACGAGGTCGAACTGTTCACAAGCCATCCGGAACGTCGGATGATCGTAAATTTCCATGGCGGTTAAATTTTAAGGGCGAGGTGCGTGGAAGTCGAGCGCGTGTCGTGCGAATTTCCGGCTCTATTTTGCGTCGTGTGGGGCAATATCGTAACAAGCCATTTCCGCCGCGTTGCGCACGAAGATCTTCCCATCGGCAATCGCCGGGTAATTCCACGTCTTGCCCTCAATTGCCTGAAACTTTGCCAACTCGTGGAACTTTTCGGGATCGGCTTTGACCAAAGTCAACTCGCCGGAACCGGTCAGCACGATGAGATGCGCGTCGTGGGTCTGCGGATTTACGGCGAGTAACACCTGTCCGTAACCGTAGCGACCGTCCTTCCATTTGCGTTCGCCGGTGTTCGCGTCGAGGCAGACCAAAATATCTTCATCAAGTCCGTAGATGAAGCCGCTCCAAAAAACCGAGCTGGTGAATTTGTTTTTGAGATTTTTGTTTTTCCACAACATTCGAGGACTCAACGCGTCGCCAGTCGAACCGATTTCCAGCGCCATACAACCGGTGCCGTAACCACCCGACATCACGATGCGATTCGTGCCGCACAAAATCGGTTGTGCAATGGGCGTTTGTTCGCTGAGCACTCGCCACGGGTATTCCCACAACAGCTTTCCGTCATTCGTCGCGAGCCCCATGACTTTGCTGTAGCTCACGTTGAGAATCTGCGTATGACCGGCGAGCGTTACGAGCGTGGGCGAGGTATAGGATTCTGTGCCGCTCTGCGAATGCCAGATGACTGCGCCGGTGTTTTTGTTGTAAGCGATGACGGAGCGTTCCTTCGCGCCGCCGGTTGTGACGATGACTTTGTCATCAACGACCAACGGCGATGCCGCGATGCCGTAGGTCAAAACTTCTCCGGCGTTTTCGATGATGATGTCGTGTTTCCAAACCAGTTTGCCCGTCGCGGATTCAAGACAGCGGAATTCACCACGACCCCCGAGCGCGTAGATTTTGCCATCGGAGTAAGTCGGCGTGGCGCGCGGGCCTTCGCCGCCGATACTTTCTCCGAACTTCGCCTGCCACTTATGCGCCCACACTTCACGTCCGGTTGGAACATCGTAGGCGGTGACCACTTCATCATCGCGCCGTTGTTCGATGGTGTAGACGCGATTTTCGGCTATGGAAAACGACGAGTAACCACCGCCGATTGGTTGACGCCAAATTTTCGGCAACCCTTCTTTCGGCCAGTTGGTGGCGATCGGTGCTTGCGCGTAAACACCATCACAGTTCGGCCCGCGAAAACCTGTCCAATACGGTTTCGCAGATGTGTTGGTGTTTGTTGTTGAAGGCGATTTCGGCTGCTCCGCGCGACTGCGTTCAAGGCGAGCGTAGTCGGGGACGGTTTTTGAAAACGTTATCGCCGGGATGTAACCGCCGCGCCATTCAAGGAAGTCGATGCCGAGTTCGAAGTAGAGGAAGAAAAGAATTGTCGCGACGTAGAGGATCGCAAAAATCGGGATGTAAAACGTGCCGACAATTTTGCGGCGCATCGTCACTTCACTGCTGCGCCAGAGCAACACCAACGCGAGTGGCGGAAACAGCAATGTCGCGATGCGAATGGCTTTGAGTGACTGGAATCTTTTCAATACCCGAACTCCTTGGGCTCATCATTCTACCAACGCCTCGGAGATACAAGCCGAACGTCAACCTCGCGGTCCGCAGGCTTTCGGATTTCACACGAAGCGGTAGATTCCAAAGGTGCGTGCTTTCATTGCTATTCATCCGAGCGCTGAGGTCGTGGAGAGTCTGGAAGATTTGCGCGACAAGCTGCGCGATGAACTGCCGGATCCAGCCGTGCGCTGGAGCAAGCAACTGCATCTCACGACCCAATTTCTCGACACGATTGATGACGCTCGCGTCGGCGAATATGCAGCCGCCATTCGCAAGGCGTGCGCCGGCACGAAACCGTTTACGCTGTGTTGCGCGGGCATGGGTTGTTTTCCGACGGCGCGTCAACCGCGCGTCATCTGGGCCGGGTTGAGCGGGGAAATGGAAGCTTTGGCCACGCTGAAAACCGCTTTAGACAATGCGCTTGCCGGCTTTGGCTATGTGGCGGAAAAGCGCGCTTTTAAACCACATCTGACGATTGCCCGCGTTCGAGAACTCAACACGAGACAACGCCAGCGCATGCCGAAATTGGTGGAACAATTTCAAGAAACCAAGTTTGGCGAATGGCGCGTGAACCGCGTCGAACTGATGCAAAGCGTTCTCTCACCCAAAGGCGCCCAATATAAACTTGTCGAATTCGTGCAGCTCTAGACGCGTCCAACGCAGGAAAGAGCCAGTTCGGCGCAATGGCAGGGTAGCGTATTGCTCCAGATTCAGTTTCAATTGCTGGACGGTTCAGTTAACATTTTCGTTTTCGATGAAGAAGGTATTCATATTTTTGATTGTTGTGGCGGCCTTGGGCGCTGGTGGATTTTTCGGCTGGAAAAAGCTTAAAACGCAAACGCCGACACGCACGAACGTCCGCGCGACCACCGCACAGGTGATGCTCCGCGATATTCATCTGGTGCTCGATGCCGCTGGTGACATCAGTCCTGCTGATCAGGTTTCGGTTCGGCCCGAGGTCAATGGTCGAATTGCGCAGTTGCCGGTCGACATCGGTGATCAGGTCAAAAAAGGCGACATGCTGTTCACGCTCGACGATTCCGATCTCCAGATCGAACGCAAATCGAAGCTCTCGGACATCGCATCCGCGAAGCTTCAATTGCAAAAAGCTGAACGCAATTACGGGCGCTCGCAAAAGTTGTTCGACGATAAGTTGATTTCTCGCGAAGCCTACGATGACGTTAAAACGGAATTCGACGTGGCTAAAAACACGCTGCAACGCCTCGAGCAAGACTTGAACTTAGTGGACGATCATATTTCCAAGACGCGTATTTTGGCGCCGTTCGATTGCACCGTGCTGACGCGCCCGGTGTCGACTGGCCAAGCGGTCTCGGGCTCCGGTGGTTTCAACAGCGGCACGGAAGTGATGACGATCGCGAACCTTACCGATATGATTATTCTCGCGCACGTCAATCAGGCCGATGTCGCGCATTTAAAAATCGGCCAGCCAGTGGATGTGCGCGTCGAGGCGGTGGCGGATATTAAGATGAAAGGAAAGATCGACCGTATCGCTCCACAAGCGACCATTCGAAATAACCTCAAGGGTTTTGACGTTCGCATTTCCATTCGCAACATCGACCAACGCGTTCGCCCCGGCATGACGGCGAACCTTTCGATTCCGGTCGTGTCGACCAAAGACACCGTGGCGGTGCCGATCAATGCCGTTTTCTCTGAGCCGAATAATGACACGAAGGAAGTTGACCGCTTCGTTTACGTGAAGAAGGACCAGGAAGTGTATGAGCGACGCCCAGTGTCACTGGGTGTCAGCGACAATGATTACGCTGAAATCGTCGATGGGGTCGCGACGAACGAAGTCGTGTCGCTGGAAGAACCGCCGGATGGCGCGGAAATCAAGAGCGCCACTGGCAAACCGTTGAAGAAGAAACGCGGCGGCAAAGGCGGTCGTGTCGTAGGTGGTGGCGGCGGCGGTAGCAGCACCAATCGCATCAGTGCAGCGGCTCTGGTTCCGAAATAGCGTATGGCCCTCGTCGAGCTCCGCAACGTCAGCAAGATTTATCATCTCGGCGGCGAAGAAATTCGCGCGTTGGATGATGTGTCGCTCGACATTGGAGCTGGAGAATTTATTTCGATCATCGGCCCCTCGGGCAGCGGCAAATCAACCTTGATGCATATTCTCGGCTGCCTCGACAAACCGAGTCGCGGCACGATGAAGCTCGATGGCATTGCCATTGAAAAAGCTTCGTCGGCACAGCTCGCCCACGTACGGAACCAGAAGATTGGTTTCGTGTTCCAGTTTTTTAACCTCCTGCCGAAGTTGAACGTTTTGCAAAACGTCGAGTTGCCGATGGTCTATAGCGGCAAGAATGCCACGGAACGGCGTGACCATGCGGTGGAGGCTTTGAAAATGGTCGGGCTGGAGAACCGGATGAAACATCGGCCAATGCAGCTCTCTGGCGGTCAGCAGCAACGCGTCGCAATCGCGCGAGCGTTGGTGAACAATCCAAAAATTGTTTTCGCCGATGAACCGACGGGCAATCTTGATTCGAAAACAGGCGAGACAATTCTCGCATTGTTCAAACAACTCAGCGAGGAAGGTCGCACCATCGCGCTCGTCACGCATGACGATGCAATCGCCGCGCGCACGCCGCGTCGAATCGAAATTCGTGACGGCAAAATCGCCAATTTCCAAAACCCTGTTGGTCAGGCTTAAAACGTGAACCACATCCTTAATGCATTTTTTATCGGGTTTAAGGAAATTTGGGCGCACAAGTTTCGTTCGTTGCTGACGATGCTCGGCATCATTCTCGGCGTGGCGAGCCTCGTCGGCATGTCGGCGTTAGTCAAAGGAATGGAGAACGGCATGCGTGAAGCGTTGGTCGCCGTGGGTGGTTTGGAAAAAGTCCGAATCGAAGAAAATGATTTGCCCGCAAGCCAGCAACATCTTGCCGACCAGGCAGTGGGCGTGACCATGGCGGACGTTTACGCGATTCAGCGCAATGCGGACCTCATTCGCTCCGTCACTCCGGAAATGCGCATGCGCGACGCGCTGATGACGCACGGCTCCAAGACTTATAATTCGTGGTATTTTGCCGGCACATGGCCCAGCGCGCTGGATATGAACCAACACGTCGTCCAATACGGACGCATGTTTAACGAAGTCGATGATGAGAATGCCAGAAACGTTTGCGTCATCGGCACTGCCGCACGCGACGCTCTGTTTGGAAGCCCTGACGAAACGGGCAAAGAAATCATTCCGATCGGCGAGAAGGTGAATATTAAAGGCGAAGTTTTCACGATCATCGGGATGTTCGAACATTACGAAAGCGAACAGGACGCGAAAAAACGTGAGTTGGCCAAACTGCAACCGGTCACCGGCAACACCAATGCTCCCACTCGACAGAAAAGCATGTTCGGACGCAAGGGCGGCAACAGCACGAGCTATATCTTCACGTGGAAGAATTCGACCATCTATATTCCGCTAAACACGATGTGGCTGAAGTTTCGTTCGGCGGCGGGCAGCAATAATATCCCCGATCCGCGGCTATCGAGCCTTTCGGTCAAAGTTCGCGATGTGAACAATCTCGATCCGACGATTCGGCAGCTTCGAAACGTTCTCATGCTAACGCACCATGGCATCGAAGATTTTGCCGTGCAAACGCAAGAAGACTGGGCGGACCGCATCAACAGCGCCATTCGCAACGCGCGTTTGAGCGGTGGAATTATTTCGATCATCAGCTTGCTCGTTGGCGGTATCGGCATCATGAACATCATGCTGGCGAGCATCACCGAGCGCATCCGCGAGATTGGTATTCGCAAAGCGATCGGCGCTACTTACTCGGACATCTTCATTCAAATCCTCGTTGAGAGCGTGGTCATCGCGATCATCGGTGGCGCGGCCGGACTGGTGGCCTCAATGGGCCTTGTAGGAGTGCTCGGTGTTATCTCAGCCGCTGAAAACACGCCGGTAATCACGGTGTCTTCGCTGATGCTCGCGTTTTCCTTCAGCGCAGGCGTTGGCGTGTTGGCAGGTCTGATTCCCGCATTCAAAGCCGCGAAGCTCGATCCCATCCAGGCGCTACGCTACGAGTAACGCACGTTTTACTTGGATTGATTGGCGCTGTCGGTATCTTTGTTGAACCTATGAAAACACGCTCGGTTTTCCGCGCTCTAGCGTTCGTCGCTGCGGCTGTCTTGGCCACTTCCACGATTTTCGCTGCGGACAAATCTACAAAACACGTTTTGTTTTTTAACAAATCATCCGGCTTCGAACATTCCGCGATCAAACATGCTCCGGGCGAACTGGCCGCGTCGGAAAAAGTGCTCAAGGAACTCGGGGAGAAGCACAACATCGAGTTCACGTTCACCAAAGACGGCACGATGTTCACGCCCGAGAATTTGAAGAAATTCGATTGCTTCATGTTCTACACCACCGGCGACTTGACGACGGTCGGGACCGATGGCAACCCGGCGATGAGCAAAGAAGCGAAGGCGATGTTCCTCGACGCAATCAAGGGCGGCAAAGGCTTCGTCGGAGTTCATAGCGCGACGGACACGTTCCACTCGCCCGGTAACGACAAGCACAGCCCGGCGCGTTATAAGGACGACGGCGACAACGCCGATCCTTACATCAAAATGATTGGCGCGGAGTTCATCAAACATGGCCAGCAACAACCAGGTCATTTGATTTGCGTGGACAAGAAGTTTCCAGGTTTGAGCGATTTTCCGGCTGATTTTGCCCCTGTGGAAGAATGGTATTCGCTAAAAGATTTCGCGCCAAACATGCACGTGTTGCTGGTGCAAGACACATCGAAGATGCACGGCAAAATTTACGAACGCCCGAACTATCCTTCAACATGGGCGCACATGTATGGCAAAGGCCGCGTGTTCTATACAAATATGGGCCATCGCGAAGATGTTTGGACGAATGAAGTGTTCCAAAAGGTTCTGATGGGCGGATTCGATTGGACGCTCCGCCGCGCGAATGCGAACGTCAAACCCAATATTAAAAAGGTCACGCCGAAAGCCGACGTGATGCCTCCCATGGACAACCAGTGAAGCAGATCGCCACAATTACCGTCATCGGCCGCGACAAAACTGGCGTGGTTGCGCGCATTACCAATTTCCTGTTCGAGCAACACGCCAACATCGAGGCGCTCGAAGAGCAAGTCACACGTGGCCAATTCAGCATGACGCTGCAAGCAACGTGGAGCCCGAGTGTATGCCGTCGCAGCGCGATCGTTGAAGGTTTGCAGAAATTCGCGCAAACCCTCGGCATGGAGATTAACATCCGCTTCACCGAGCCCAATCGCCGGCAGCGCATGGCGATGATGGTGACGCGCGAACCGCAGTGCGCGCAGGCGATCATGTCCGCGCTGAAGCAAGGAACGCTGAAAACCGACGCGGCAGTGATGATTTCCAATCGTCGCGATCTCGTGGCGCTGGGCAAAGATTTCAAAATCCCGTTCGAATACGTGCCTTGGGATGACCGCGCCACCGCAGAAAAGAAAACACTCGCGTTGTTGCGTGATTACGAAGCCGACTACGTTGTCCTCGCACGGTTCATGAAAATCTTGTCGCCCAACTTCGTTTGGCGTTACAAAAACAAAATCATCAATATTCATCCGTCGCTGTTGCCGAGTTTCCCCGGGCCACAACCGTATCGTCAGGCTTATGAGCATGGCGTGAAGATCATCGGCGTCACCGCGCACTTCGTCAGTATGCACTTGGACGAAGGCCCTATCATCGCCCAGGCAAGCGCGCCGATTCATTCCCGGGCGACGTTGAAAGACATCATTGCCACCGGCCAAAAGCTGGAATCGAAAGTTTTGGTGAAAGGGATTCGACTCTACCTAAGCAAAAAGCTCGATGTTTATTGGGGTGTGGTGAAGGAAGTGTAAGTTTGAATTTTGCTCGTGGGAGTTTAACCTTATTCCGTGAGCGATTTACTGACCGGACTTCTTGCGGCGCTGATTTCAACCAATCCAGCAGCCGGCGTCAGTAACGTCATCCAGAACACCACCGGTATCGCGCCGAAAATCGAGATCGCAAATCCCAACGATCCAGTCGAAAAGCAATACCTGCAATTGCTGGCCGACGACAATGCAGCCCAGGAAGAGGTCGACAAATGGATTCGCGATAATCAGGCATTTCGCGACAAAGGCGCCGGCGCTCCAGAAGGCACGTTGCGATTAAAAATCCAACAACGGTTCGAGCCCGTCAAAAAAGCTTACGAAACCTTTCTTACGGATCATCCTCGCCACACCAAGGCACGCCTGGCCTACGGAAGTTTTTTAAACGATATCCACGATGAAGACGGCGCAGTGAAAGAATGGGAGAAAGCGCGCGAACTCGATCCAAAAGATCCGGCAGCCTGGAACAATTTGGCCAACATCTACGCCCATCACAGCCCGATCAAAAAAGGTTTTGAGTATTACGAAAAAGCAATCGAACTGAATCCAAAGGAACCCGTTTACATCGAGAACCTCGCCGTGTGCGTTTACATGTTCCGCACTGACGCGAAGGAATATTATCACCTGACCGAAGACGAGGTGTTCGACAAAGCTCTCGCTCTTTATCGCCAAGCCATGAAGCTGGACCCGAACAATTTTGTGCTTGCGAGTGATTACGCGCAGAGTTTTTACGGCACCAAACCGCCGCGTTACAAAGAAGGGCTTGAAGCGTGGAAAAAGGTTCTGCCGCTTGCTCGCGACGAAATCGAACGTGAAGGAGTGCACGTCCACCTCGCACGGATTTCGGGCAAGCTCGGCGATTTCGCGGAAGCCGAAAAGCATCTCAACGTCATCACCAACGACATGTATGCTGGCCTCAAAAAGACGCTGGCGCGCAACCTGAAAGAAGCTCAAGAAAACGTCATCAAAGCAGCGCCAATCCGGTGACCGCAGCACGCGAAAACGCCGCTTATTTTGAAAAGCAAAAAATCCGAACGACGCCCATCGTTCGGATTTTCTTCGATAGTGAGATCGATATTGGGTGATGAGGGCATTTCCACCGTCACCCGCGGCGGCTTATGAAATAATGAGGTTTCCGATCCGTTCCTGTCCGCCTCACTATAAGCGATGTCCTCTCCGCTGTTTCTCTGGACAGGGCACTATACCAACAGAAAACCTGTTGTGGCGCAAGCACTTTTGATATCAGGCGGATGTAGGTGAATCCCTCGCATAATTGTAACGATTAACGCCACATAAGGGACAAAAAGTGCAAATAATCAGACTTATAAAACCAAATCGTGCCCCGAGATTAATTAGACACGCTTATTATGTTTCCGCATAAGCAGCTACCTTGGCAAATGTTCGTTCCTTCACGTAACATCGAACAGACAGCAATGGATCCGTCCGTCCGACATCAACAGACTTTGGAGTCGTCGCCCGTTCTGCGTGAGCCATCCCTCGCGACGATTGCGACGTCGCGACGCGACGAAGACGAATGGCGCCCGCTGGCCTGGGTCACGTCGATTTGCGTATTGTTTCTCATCATTGGCCTTCTCGGATTGAGAGCGCGCCCGCTCGCAGAACCAGCGCCAACTCAGCGCGTCCAAATCGTCCCGGTAGTTTTCACCCCGCCAGAATTACCTAAAAAACTACAGCCTGCGGTCGTGGATACAACTACTCCACAACCGACCCCCGTCGCGCCAACTACTCCCGTTGTCGCCGCGACCGAACCGGCACAAGTTGCGTTTCCGGTCCCAGTCCAATCTCCCGTTGTGATCGTTACACCGCAATTTGCACCGCCACCGGCAATTCAAATTCGAGCCCCTGCTGCCGTCGCAACCGAGTTCAACACCGACTCGGCAGCGCACGGTTATTTTCAAAAACCGAAATATCCCGCCAGCGAACTGGCGGCGCATCACGACGGCCGAGTAATGCTTTCGATCGTTGTCTCAAAAGACGGCAAACCGCAATCAGTCGCGATCAAAGAAAGCAGTGGTTGGCCGAAACTGGACAGTGCTGCCGCCGAAAAAGCGCGCAAAGACTGGGACTTCGGCCCCGGTCCGATCCGTTACTTTTACGTTCCGGTCGTTTTCCAAATCAAGTAGAGCGCGGGTTGCCCATCGACTTTTTCCTTCTTAAATGGGCGGCGTTGATTCTTAATTCAGCCAATGTTTGCGAACATCGCCGTCGAATATTTCATCAAGGGTGGCTGGGTGATGTGGCCCATCCTTGTGGCCGCTTTGGTGACCGTCGCGATCATCGGCGAACGTATTTTCTGGTGGGCGCGACTGCAATCGGGTCGCGACCCAAAAACTCTCGATCAAATTTTCGCTGCCATCGAACAAGGCGATTTTGAAAAAGCGAAACGGACCAGCAAAGAATCCAGCGACCCGATTGTTCGCACGCTTTGGCACGGACTGAACCAACATCACTCGTCATTACAGGGCACATTGCAAATTGCAGCAGGAGCGGAATTGCAGCGCGCCGGCCGGTTCCTGACCGCCTTGGATACAATGGTGACGCTCGCGCCGCTGCTCGGACTTTTGGGGACAGTCTCCGGAATTTTTCGCACATTTCTTGCAATCGGCAACGCAAGCGTCGAAGGCGCGATGGCTCAGGTCACCGGTGGCATCGGCGAAGCGTTGATCGCTACGATGTGCGGGCTTGGAATTGCGATTGTTGCGCTCGTTCCATTGAATTATTTCACGTCGCGTCATGCCCAGCTCCAGTTCGAACTGGAGGCTGCCGCAACAAATCTCGAAGTCATGGTGAACTCGGCGCGCAGTCGCGGCCTTCAGCCGGCATGAAGATCAACTCGCCCTACCGCAGAAAAAAGGCGCGCATCGAAATCATTCCGTTGATCGACATCATGTTCTTTTTACTCGCGGCATTCATGATGGCGAGCCTCACGATGATTCGTTTGCAGTCGATCAAAATGGATCTACCCACGGCAACAATCGCCATGCGCGAGTTCAAACCGGATATGGTGAACATCGCGGTAGATAAAGCTGGTGACGTCTACGTCGAGAAGAAGCTCGTGACGAGCGCGGAATTGCACACGTACTTATCGAACAAATTTCGGGCGAACACAAATTTGCCGGTCTACATCAGCGGCGACAAAGACGCGACGCACGGCTCTATGATTCGTGTGCTGGACGTTGTTCGACGCGAGGGAATCCAGAAAGTCTCGTTTGCGATTTCGTCACCAGGCGAGACGAAGTGAAGCCTCCAACTAAAACGCGCCTTGGCCAAAGTCGTAGTTAATCGGCACCTGGTCCTGCGGTCCGATTTCGATTTCCTTCACGAAAGTCTTGGCGAGAAGCGCTTCGAGGAAGTGGCCGGACGCATCAGAATCGCTCAAATCGCGGTCCAGTAGCTTAATTTGGCCGTCATCCAGATACGACGCGAGCATCGTCCTATCCGTTTTCCAAATATGCCGACGTACCAAGTCGGGGCCGCCCGGTCGCATGCGCTGGTGGGCGTTGCCAGAATGGATCACGCAAAGATATTTACCCGGTTTGACGTGCTCGAGAGCGACTACACCATCTGCAGCAGCAACACCGCGATAGACCACCGTGGTATCCTTGATTAAGTGCAAGCTGACCGTCGCGCCGTTGTCGGGAATGCTCTCGGCGGCTTTGTCCGATTTGTAAGTCAACGTGACCTTAACCCGTCCCGGTTTTTGCAATTGTAGCGTAACGGCGTCTTTATATTTTTCGAATAACGCTTTTTCATCGGCTAACGCGCGACGCAAATTTTCGATGTCTTCCTTTTGCCGGACATTTTCAGTGCTCAGCATCGCGATGGTGCGTTTCTGGTCGGCGATTTGGTCCTGATCGCTCGTTTGCAGTTCCCGAATTTTTTCCTGCAAACTGTTGATGTTAGTGGAGAGAAGGGTAAGTTTGGTTTCGTCCGCTTTGCGAGTCTCAGAAAGGGAACGGTACTGCGCTTTGAGTGCGGTGTTCTCGTTTTCGAGTTGATCCGAGCAACCAGCGAATACGAGTACACCGAGAATCGCTAGGACGGGTTTACGCACTGTCGCAGTATAAAACAACTGTTTGACGGTGGAAAGCAAAAAGGACAGCCCTTTCGAACTGTCCTTCGTGTGCAAATTGATCGCTGATTAAATTGCAGCAGGAGCCGGCGATCCAAATCCAGGCAACTTCGGTGGCAACGGCTTCGGTAATTCGGCCACAGGTGTCGCGGCAATCGCACCGGTGGGCGGATCAACCTTCGGCGTCTCCGGAGGAGGCGTGAACGTCCCGGTCTTCATGATGTCTTCAACCTGTGCGCCATCGAGACTTTCGTATTCGAGCAACGCGCGCGCGATGATGTCGAGCTTGTCGCGATGCTTCATGATGAGCTGCTTCGCGATTTCGTATTGTTCGTTGATGATGCGCTTCACTTCGGCGTCAATATCCTGAGCCGTCGCTTCACTATAATTTTTCGGACCACCCATTTCGCGGCCGAGGAACGAATGTTCGTCGTTGCCGTATTGGACCATGCCGAGTTTTTCGCTCATGCCCCATTGGCAAACCATTGCGCGAGCAATGTTGGTCGCTTGTTGAATATCGCCAGCGGCTCCGCTGGAAACGTCGCCAGCAACGAGTTCTTCGGCAATACGTCCGGCCATCGTGACAGCCACGAAATCCAAAATCGCTTTGCGATGATGATTCAAGCGGTCTTCTTCCGGCAACGACATCGTCGAGCCGAGCGATTGACCACGAGGAATGATTGTCACTTTGTGCAACGGATCGGTGTTTTCCAACATCACGTTGACCAAGGCGTGACCGGCTTCATGCCATGCGGTGAGTTTCTTGTTCTCTTCCGACATCGCCATGCTGCGACGTTCGCGGCCCATGCGCACTTTGATACGGGCTTCTTCGAGCTCTGACATTCCAATACCCTTCTTATTCATGCGGGCAGCGAGCAACGCTGCTTCATTGAGCAAGTTGGCAAGATCCGCGCCGGAATACCCAGGCGTCCCGCGAGCGATCACGGCAAGATTCACCGTCGGATCAAGCTTCACGTTGCGAGCGTGGACTTTGAGAATTGCTTCACGACCGCGCACGTCCGGCAAGCTGACCATGATCTGGCGATCGAAACGGCC
>JAQGOW010000141.1 GCA_028293405.1 Verrucomicrobiales bacterium | reverse complement strand
GCACCTGCAAAAACACTTCGTCCGCAACGGCCGCAGTCGCGCCGACATCCAGGTAATATCTGTTGTTGGTGGTTTCGATGCCTATCGACAATTGCGGCGCAGCCATCCCAAATTCTTCTTGAACATTTTGCCTGTCTTTCAGTTCATCGGCTGACAAGCGCGTTTTCCATTCCAGTTCACCAAGTGCCCTCAGGACTGCCGCAATGCGCTCGACGTCGGCGGGGTAGTTGATCGGTTTTGTGACGCGCCAGGATTTATTCGTGACCTGGATCTGGACCTCTTCAGCACCCAGAGAGCGCACCGAAATGCGCCTCACTTGCGACGCGTCGAATGCTGGAAATAATTTTCGGGAATTTTCGTGCAAACGCGCCTGACGAATTGGTTCTTCAACCAATACGACATACCCCAGTAAAACCGCTGCGAGTGTGACAAGAACGACAGTCGCCTTCAATTTACCTCCGGCGTCTGAGCCAAACTAAACTTCCGAGCACGAGAATGCCGCCCGGCAATCCGGCGAGAAACACCCACTGCATCGCCATCATTTGCGAGCCGCTCAAAATCAGCTTGTACTCGCGAATCGGACGGGCAGTGACTCCGTTTAATAAAACTTCGGGACGTTCAAGCAACCAATCCAACGCGAGGCTCGCGAAGTAATGGTTCGCAACTGAATCGATCATGGAATCGTCGAGAAAATCGGCGTCGCCCACAACGATGATTCGGGTGCCGCCACCGCGCGTTGTGTTAACGCCTTTGATGACGCCTTGCTCGACAGCAAGCATCAGTGGAAATTTGCCAATCGTTTTACCGTCCGTGGCGAGATCACTCGTTTCAGCGAGCACGTTTATTTCAGGGGCGCCTGGTGCCTTCGCCGCCTTTTGCGGTGGGTAGACAGCGCGCGGCGAAGCGATGCGAATCGGCAGTTGTTCAGTTAACAGCGGCTTCATCATCTGATGGGTGCCAAGGCGAGCGGTGAGGAAATCTTTATCGCTCAATCCAATCCGGAACCGAGGATCGCGCTCAATCAATGGAGCGTCGCCGAGTTTGACGCCCCACGTCTGCAGCACTTCATCGATGCCGCATTCCTTATTTAGCAGCGCAAACATGCGCCCGCCTTGCTTCAGGTATTCGTCAATCTTGCCCACTTCTTCCGGCAAAAACCGCGCGCGCCGCGGGCCTGCGACAACGAGCAACTGGCAATCGCTGGGTATGGCATTTGTTCCTCCGAGCGCCAGAGGTTGCCAATCGCTGTCGGCTTCGTCTTTGAGAATCCCGACGAACTTTGAGTACGTTGAAGAAGAATTTGCGTCTGCGTTATCTTCGGACCCAGGCGAATGTTCGCCATGGCCGTAAAGAAAATACGTTTTCAGCGGACGCGGAAAACTGACGCTTAGGATTGCCGATGTGAAATATATTTCTCCGCGAAAGGCGCTCCGGCGAACGGTTTTGCTGCGACCCGCCAGGACAGCGCTGAAATCGTATTCCGCGAGGCTTTTTGCGTAATCGATTTTCGTGTGGCCGTTGCTTTCGAAGTGCACGAAGTCACGTTCCTTCATTCCGCTGAGCTTGTGCGCATTCAAGAACGCTTTCGCGTCCGCATCAAAACGACTGTAGTCGAGCGTTTTGACGTGGATATGTTTCGGATTCGCGTTGTGATATTCCGACAACAATCCGGAGCAAAGACTGTAGAGGTCCTCCTCGTCGCCGTGGGGTGCGAAGAAAAGCGTGACCTCAATATCGTTGGTGAGCGACCTGAGCAGTCCCGCAGTTTGCGGCGTTAGTTTGAATGCCGAACTCGCGCCCAATTGCGCGCGTTTGAAATGACCGCTTGCGAGATAATTCGCCATGATCACAATCGCGAGGAATGCGATGATCGCGAGAAACGAATTGATCCCAATCACCCAGCGGCGACCGGCGGAGAACGTCGATTGATTTTCGTTCGGCGTAGTCATTATTTCCAACGCCGGCTTTCTACCACGCGATAAGTGAGAAACAAAAAGAATGCGCTCGCACTGACGTAAAACACAACGTAACGGCTATCGATGATGCCGCGCGAGAAATCGAGCATTTGGCTGTACATGGACATGGCCTTAAAAGCTTCGTTTGACCAATCTGTTCTCATCGAAAGCTGCTCAGACAGGAAGCTCAAGGCGAACAACGCAAATCCAATCGCAAACGCAACCATCGCGGCGACGATTTGATTTTTCGTTAGCGAGGAAGCAAAACAACCGAGCGCGATGTAGAGCATACCGAGCAGCGCGATGCCAAGATAAGTGGAACCGATATTGGCCGGGTCGAGCAAAGTCGGTTCGTGGGTGAAGTAGCGCAGGAACAAAATGCAAAACAGCAGCGGCAACCAGACCACCATATAGAACAAGAACCCTGCCGTGAACTTCGCCATGACAACTTGCAGGTCCGAAACTGGAGTCGTCATCAGCGTTTCAAATGTGCCGCTGGCCTTTTCGACCGAAAACAATCGCATCGTAATCACCGGAACTGAAAACAAAATGATGAACCAAAAATAGGATCCGAAGAAAATCTCGGTAACCGGCATTACCGTTGACTCACCCTGCAACTTCGAAGCGAGGCTGACAAAACTCAGTCCCATGAGAAACAACGCCGAGGCAATTACGACGTAGCCCATGAACGACAGAAAGAAATGTCCCAGTTCCCGGCGGGTGAGGGTGAGGTAAGCCTGCATCAACTTTCCTCCGCCTCCGGTCGGGTCAGCCGCATGTAAACGTCTTCGAGCGAATGGCGTTTTTGGGTCAATTCACGGAGCTTCCAGTTCCGTTGTTTCGCCAAATCAAAAATCATCGGCCGCAAATCGGTCCCGTTTTGCG
>JAQGOW010000130.1 GCA_028293405.1 Verrucomicrobiales bacterium | reverse complement strand
TTGGGGGTGGGGGCCTTCGCGGCCGAATGTCGATAAAAGACGATAAAAGACGATAAAAGATGAGAAAAGTCGCGAAATCCTGCGACTGCCGAACTTCCAGGGTTGCGGGATGTTGAATCGAAGATAGTGCCGAGGCATTGGCTAACAACGGGCACACCACCACTGCAATATTGGTTTGGTCTTTTCGTTGCAGTTTGCATGGCGCATTCCTTCTATGTTCATGTTGTTCAATTCAGACTTCTACTACACTACTCTCTGCATAGTGCCGTAGTTTAAGGTGCAGCTACTATTTGTCAAGCAGTGTAGCGAGAATCGAGGAGTTACTTGAACTGCACGTCGTCGATTTGGAAAACGAACTTACCGGCGGGTTGGCCCGCGCCAAAGAAGATGCCGATAACGTCGTGACCGTCCATGCCGTCGAAATCGTGAATTTTGAAGGTGTATTGTTTCCACTCTGGACCAGTGGTGAACGTTTGAGTGGCGGGAGCGAATCCGCGACTGGTGGCGAAGAACATGACGTTGCAGGTGCGTCCGTCGCCTTTGGCCCAGAAGCTCAGTTCCTTTTTTGCGGAGAGGTCCGCCTCCGACATTGGTGTTGGTCCCGGATAGAAAATCGCGCCAGCCCAGGCATAGGGCAGGCCGCCGTCGACAATCCCCTTGATCTCTAGTGAGCCTTTGCTGTCGTGCGCGCCGCCTGCGATGACACGAAATTCCGCGGTGGAACTTCCGCCGCGAAGTGAGTCAGTGGAAACCTCCCAACCGGAGCCGAATTGTGCGGTTGGTTTGCCGTTTTCAAAGTCGCTGACAAGACCGGTTGAGCGTTGAGTGTTGAGCGTTGAGGGACTGGACGTGGGTTCGTCGGACTTCGTTGTGGCGAGCTTCTTGCGATATATGGCGCGGTCGAGTTCTGTGCCTTCTTTCCAAACACCAAGAATGTGGCGCGTAGCGAGAATGTCCTTTGTTGGATCGCCTTCCACGAGCAACAGGTCGGCACGTTTACCGGGCGCGATTTTGCCACGATCATCTAAGTGGAAGCAGCGCGCGGGAACCGATGTGGCGGCGGCGAGCGCTTCGGTTGGGGTGAGGCCCGCATGGACGAGGAATTCCAATTCCTGATGGACGCTCGCGCCGTGGGTGGTTCCGGGATTCGGACAGTCCGTGCCGACGAGAATCGGCACGGCGGCTGATTTCAATTCGCGCACTGTTTGTTCGGCGAAGGAGTAGTCGAGCCACTTCGCCGCGGGCCACGGGAATTTCCGAACGAGTTGTGCTTTATCGGAAGCAGCGATGAACGGTCCGAGGTTCGGATCGTTGGCTAAAGCATCACCGCCGGATTGGCCGGCGACGCTGCGCAGAACGGTCAAAGTCGGGACAACAAATGCGTGGCGGCTTGCGACGAGTTTCGCAAATTGCGGATCGGGTTTGTGGTCTTCGAATAGATGCGCGAGACCGTCCGCACCGGCTTCAATGGCCTCGCGAGCGTCCTGCAAAGTGCCGATGTGAACGACAGCGAGTTTTTTGCGGGCGTGCGCAGCGTGGATGACCGCCGCAAGAGTTTGTTCGTCGAGCGTCGGGATGGTGATGTGATAAGCGCTGCCATTGTCGTATACAATTTTGATATAATCGGAGCCTTCGGCGATTCGCGCGTTGACAAACGCCTGGGCGTCCTCGGCTGAATGCAGTGTCGGAATGTTGCCACCGTATTCCGTGCCGTGGCCGTGAGGTGCCGTGACAAGAATTCCGGCGGAACGCAAATCGGCGAGGGTGCGCCTCTGTTCGGTTTTGAGTTCATGGCGCATTTTATTGAGCGAATCGAGGTCACAAAACATGTCGAGTTCGGTCGTGACGCCAAACAACAGCGCTGCACGGAGAGAGTTTGCAGAATGTGCGTGGGCGTGCGCATCGATCAATCCCGGCAAAAGTGTTTTGCCGGTGCCATCGATAATTTGTGCATCGGCGGGAATGGCAACGTGCTCGCCGACGGCTGTGATTTGGCCATGGTCGATGACGACAATGCTGGCGGGCAACGATTGCACTCCGTCAAAAATGCGAACGTTTTGGAAAGCAATGGGCCCTGCCGTGCTGGCGAGCGTTGCCGATACGAAAATGGCAAAGGTCGTTTGGAGTCTGTTGATCATGCAAATATTGTTGGTTTTGCTGGCGACTGTAACGACCGGTTGGGTCGATGTCATGCATGCAAGTGGTTCGTTATGGAAAAACGTGACAAGAAAGTTTTACACGCCCACAATTTTGAGCGCCGAACAAACGGGGTTATTGTTGAATATCTTCAGACGACTTCGCATCTAACAATTTTCACTATATGCACGATTGCTCCCATAGACTTTTCCGTAACCGTTGGGTAACATCCGCACTCTAAGCCACCGCATGTTTTATTCGTTGTGCCGCAATGTCGTTTTCGTCGCGCTCCTTTGCGCGCCTGCGATGCTTTGCAGCGCAAAAACCGAATCGGACAAAGGCATCGAGTTTTTTGAAAAGAAAATCCGGCCTGTGCTCGTAACGCAGTGTTACAAATGTCACAGCGCTAAAAGCACAAAAGTTAAAGGTGGGCTGCTGGTTGATTCTCGCGAGGGTTTGTTCAAAGGCGGCGATTCGGGTCCGGCGATCGTTCCGAAACAGCCGCAAAGGAGTCGACTGCTCAAGGCAGTTAGTTATACCGATCCCGACTTGCAGATGCCGCCGAAGAACAAGTTGTCGGCGCAGCAAATCAAGGATTTGGAAACATGGATAAAAATGGGGGCACCCGATCCGCGTCGAGCAACTCTCTCCACGTCCCCAGCTCCGCTCTCGACGAATCTTTGGTCGCTGAAACCGATTTCGAAACCGGCCTTGCCAAAAGTGCGTAACACCAGTTGGGCGAAGACGCCTGTCGACCAGTTCATTCTCGCCAAGCTGGAGGAAAAAAATCTAACGCCTGTTGCTGTTGCAAATAAGCGAACGCTCATTCGTCGCGCCACCTACGATTTGATTGGCCTTCCACCAACGCCCGAAGAAATCGACGCCTTTTTAAAAGACAAATCGCCCGATGCCTTCGAACACGTCGTCGATCGACTCCTGGCGTCTCCACATTACGGGGAACGTTGGGGCCGGCATTGGTTGGATCTGGTTCGTTACGCGGACACGTCGGGCTGCAACTCGGATTTCCCAGTGCCCTCGGCTTATCGCTATCGGAACTACGTCATCGACAGTTTTAATTCCGACAAACCCTATGCTCATTTCATCGAGGAACAAATTGCCGGCGATTTGCTTCCATCCAAAACCGTAGAGGAGCGGAACGAGCACATTATTGCCACCGGTTACCTCGCGATCTCGCGTCGGTTCGGTTCGCGCGCGCAGGAGATGCATCTAACGCTTGAAGATACTATCGATAATCTTGGCAAGACGATGCTGGGATTGAGCGTTGGCTGCGCGCGTTGTCACGATCACAAATTCGATCCGAT
>JAQGOW010000112.1 GCA_028293405.1 Verrucomicrobiales bacterium | reverse complement strand
CCTAATTCAGATGATTTGTGGTACGATTTGGAGTACTACATTTATCACAAAGGTTACGGGCCGACGAACGAAACACTTGGAAAGTTCATTCGCGAATTGTTCGGTGAGAGCAAACATCTCGACCAGCAACAGAACAAGCCTCTCCCGCCTTTGGAAGAAGCATCAACTCTGCGACTGAAAAAATTGAAGGCACAGGAAGAGCAGAAGTAGGAACGCGGAAATTCTCTTTTCCGCATTGCAAGACACGTGAAGAAGACACCAAACAAAACTAATTCCAGCACAGTCGTGCTTGGACTGATTCAAACGAGTTGCACGGCAAAGCCCGAAGCGAACTCAGCCAAGCAATACGCTCTTATTGAAAAGGCAGCCAAAGGCGGCGCGCAGATTATCTGCACGCAGGAATTGTATCGCTCGCAATATTTTTGCCAAAAAGAAGACCACGAGTATTTCAAACTCGCGGAACCAATTCCTGGCCCGAGCACCGAAGCCTTGACCGACATCGCCAAAAAGCACGGTGTCGTCATTATCGCGTCGCTCTTTGAGAAACGCTCCTCCGGCCTTTACCACAACACAGCCGCGATCATTGACGCGGACGGGAAGATGCTCGGCATCTATCGCAAGATGCACATTCCCGATGACCCGCTCTACTACGAGAAATTTTATTTCACGCCCGGCGACACCGGATTCAAAGCGTGGCAAACGAAGTTTGGCAAAATCGGCGTGTGCATTTGTTGGGACCAATGGTATCCCGAAGCCGCTCGCCTCACCGCGATGCAAGGCGCGGAAATTTTGTTCTATCCCACCGCAATTGGTTGGCATCCCGACGAGAAAAAGCAATATGGCGAGACGCAACATTCTGCCTGGGAAACGATTCAGCGCGGCCACGCCGTCGCGAACGGGTGTTACGTCGCTGTCCCAAACCGCATCGGCTTGGAAAAGCCCGCTGGTGGAAAGGGGATTCAGTTCTGGGGCCAAAGCTTCGTTGCCGGCACCTCTGGACAAATCATCGCCAAAGCTAGCGTCGACCAAGAGGAGATTCTTCTCGTGCCCGTCGACCTGAGTAAAGTCGATACAACCCGCACGCATTGGCCGTTCCTCCGCGACCGCCGCATCGACGCCTACGGCGATTTAACCCGGCGATTTATCGATTAACATGGCGACGCCCATTTCGGTATGGGTGACCGGAGAGGGTGGATTCGTGGGGAACGCCATCGTTCGATCCGCACGCGACTCGAACGTCATTTCATTAACGCGTCGCGAAATCGACCTCACCGATTTCCACGCCGTCTCTGCTCGCTTCCGCCAAGACAAACCCGATTTCATAATCCACACCGCTGCCATGGCCCGCAGTCCCGATTGCCAGGCCAACCCAACTCTCTCGCGCAAAATAAATGTCGCTGCCACGGCGCACCTTGCCGGACTCGCGCAAAACATCGGCTTCATTTTCTTTTCCACCGATTTGGTCTTCGACGGCAAAAAAGGTAACTACGTCGAAACCGACGAACCGAACCCGTTGAGCGTTTATGCCGAAACGAAAGTCGCCGCTGAACAAATCATTTTGCGAAACCCGCAACATACCGTTGTCCGCTGTTCATTGGTCTTTGGCGCATCGCCGAAAGGTAATCACTCTTTCAACGAAGACCTTCGGGCTGCGTGGAACGCCGGCAAAACGACTAAACTCTTTCACGACGAATACCGAACACCCATCCACGTCGATCTCGTCGCACGTGCAATTTGGGAAATCGTCGCACAAAAACACTCCGGTCTATTCCACCTGGCCGGCGCGGAAAAGTTCTCGCGCCTGCAACTCGGTGAACTCGTAGCCGCGCGTTATCCTGAACTGACGCCGCGTATCGAGTCCTGTTCCCTGCGCGAGTATCAAGGCCCCCCGCGTCCGCGCGATGCTTCCCTCAATTGCGCAAAGCTCCAAAGTCTGGTTAGTTTTAAGTTAGCAGGACTAAATGAGTGGCTTGAACAACATCCAGACGCCGGCTTCTGAGTATCGCGGGCGTCTCGCGCCGTCGCCCACCGGGTATTTGCACCTCGGCCATGCCCGCACGTTTTGGACCGCGCACGAACGCGCTGTCGCTCGTGGCGGCAAACTCATCCTGCGCAACGAAGACCTCGACCCCTCGCGTTGCAAATCCGAATTCGTCGACGCGATGTTCGAAGATTTGCGCTGGTTCGGTTTCGAGTGGCAGGAAGGCCCCGACATCGGTGGCCCGTTCGCGCCCTATACGCAGAGCGAACGTCGCCAATTTTATCTGGCCGCGTTTGCCAAACTAAAAGCCGGCGGTTTTGTTTATCCGTGCACCTGTTCGCGCAAGGACGTGCAACGTGCCATCACCGCTCCACACGCCGCCGACGACGAACCGATTTATCCTGGCAACTGTCGCAACAAACAAATCGACGCTGCCAACACCGCGCAAGTCAACTGGCGCTTTCGCGTGCCCGACGGTGAAACGATTCGTTTCAAAGACGCCAACCTCGATCATCGAAAATTTGTCGCGGGTCGGGATTTCGGCGACTTCGTTATCTGGCGACACGACCAGGTCCCGTCTTATCAATTGGCCGTTGTCGTCGACGACGCCGCGATGCAAATCACTGAAGTGGTCCGCGGCGAAGATCTGCTCATTTCCACCGCGCGCCAGTTGCTCATCTATCGCGCGCTCGGATTGAAAGCCCCGGCGTTCTATCACTGCGAATTGATGAAGGACCACAAAGGTGTGCGTTTGGCCAAACGTCACGACGGCCTCAGCTTGCGGCAATTGCGGCAAGACGGATTGACCCCCGAAGGCATCCGCATGAGCTGGGATTTTCTCGCATAACTTTTCCTTTTCGCCTAGCGTCGCCTCATGCCAACGCTCGCCGAACAGGTCCAAAAAATCGTCGAACAAACTCCCATTTACGACGTCCACACGCACCTGTGTCCGCCCGCGTTTGGCGAGCTTTTCCTCTGGGGCATCGACGATCTGCTCACCTATCACTACTTGATTGCGGAAGCGTTTCGTCAGTCTGACATTCCATACGAAAAATTCTGGGCACTGTCCAAAACGCAGCAGGCGGACGTCATTTGGAATTCGCTCTTTATCGAGCACTCGCCCATTTCCGAAGCATGTCGCGGGGTGCTCACGACTCTGCACGCGCTCGGCATCGACGTCAAAAAACGCGATCTCCCGCTCATCCGCAAATGGTTCGCCAAACAAGATCCCGACGCCTACCTCAATCGCTGCATGGAACTGGCCAACGTCAAAACCATTTGCATGACCAACTCGCCGTTCGACGATCTCGAGCGTCCGATTTGGGAAAAGGGTTACAAAGGTGATTCCCGTTTCGTGGCGGCGCTGCGCATCGATCCATTTTTGCTCAACTGGCCGCAAAGCAGCGCGTCGCTCAAGCAATGGGGTTACGACGTCTCCGCGGACCTGAACCAAAAAACGCTCAGCGAAGCCCGCCGTTTTCTGGCCGATTGGACAAAGAAGATCGGCGCGCGTTATGTCATGGTTTCGCTCCCGCCTGACTTTCGCTTCCCGACCGAACGTGGGCCGAAAGAAACCGACTGCGTGCGCCTCATCGAACACGCCGTGCTTCCGCATTGCCGCGAGTTCAACATTCCTTTTGCTGTGATGCCCGGCGTAAAACGCGCCATCAATCCGCAACTCAAGTTAGCGGGGGATGGCGTCGGCCTCAGCGACCTGCAACCGCTCGCGACCTTGTGCGCGCAATTTCCCGAAAACCAATTCGCCATCACCATCCTCTCGCGCGAAAACCAATTCGAACTCGCCGTCCTCGCGCGCAAATTCCGCAACCTTCATGTCTTCGGCTGTTGGTGGTTCAACAACAACCCGTCGATCATCGATCAACTCACGCGCATGCGCATCGAGATGCTCGGGCTCAGTTTCACGCCGCAGCATTCCGACGCCCGCGTGCTTGACCAGCTCATATATAAATGGCGTCACTCGCGCGAAGTCATCAGCCGCGTCCTGGTCGAAAAATACACGGATCTGGCCGCAACCGGTTGGCAACCGACCGAATCGGAGATCAAACGCGACGTGGCCGACCTGTTTGGTGGCGCTTTTGAGCGGTTTTGCGTCAAGTAGCTGATTTTGAGTTACTTGGATAAGTTCCGGCGGTTGTAGGAAAAAGTTCTACAGCTGTAGGGAATACTCCAACAACTGTAGAAAAGAGTCCAACGGGTGTAGCAAAACCTCCTGCAACTGTTGGGAAGGGGCCAACGCCTGTGGGGAGAACTTCTACAACTGTAGCGAAACCTCCCACAACCGAAGGCATGTTTCCAACACCTGTAGAAAAGAGTTCCACACCTGTAGCGAAATTTGCTCCAGGTAGTTGCGCCGCTGGGTTGACGACCTCCACCATGTGCATCAAGAGTTCCACCATTCCTGCTTGCACACCGCCGTTGGCTTTGGCTTTATCTACCCTTTGAAGTTGCACATGAAACGTGAGCGAGTGACCAACCTCTATTCGGGTCGTGTGCAAGGAGTCGGTTTCCGTTACACGGTCAAAACGGTCGCCACCGGATTTGAAGTCACCGGCACAGTGCGCAACCTCGACGACGGTCGCGTCGAGTTGATTGCCGAAGCGCAACGCGCCGAGTTGGAAGAATTTTTGGTCGCAATACGTGACTCCGAAGTGAGTCGATTTATTCGCAACGAGCAGACAAATTGGTCAGAAGCAAAAAATGAATTTCGTGGATTTGAAATCGCGCATTAGACTGGGGCAGCAATGAAGTACGCCATAATTGCCGACATTCACGCCAATCTCGAGGCGTTCCAAGTCGTGCTGGACGACATCCAAAAGCAGAAGTGCACCCACATCGCGTGCCTCGGCGATGTCGTCGGCTACAATGCGAACCCCAAGGAATGCCTGGACATCGTTCGTTCGATGAACATTCCCTGCGTCAAAGGCAATCACGACGAATACTGCTCCACCGACACCGAGCTCGAAGGTTTCAATCCGAACGCCGCCGAAGCTGTCATCTGGACCCGACAACAACTCACCGTCGAAGATCGCAAGTGGCTCAGTGACCTCAAATACGTCCGCCTCGTTTCCAATTTCACCATCGTTCACGCCACCTTAGATCAGCCGGCGCGTTGGGCTTACGTGTTTGAAAAGTTGGACGCCGCCGCCAGTTTCACCTATCAGAACACCGCCGTGTGTTTCTTCGGTCACACCCACGTTCCGCTCGCCTTCATCCGCGATAGCACCGTGCGCGGTGGAACGTATTCGAAATTCAAAGTCGAACCCGGCCGCAAATATTTCGTCAACGTCGGCGCCGTCGGCCAACCGCGCGATGGAAATCCGAAGTGCGGCTACGTCATCTACGACATGGACGAAGGTTCGATTGAACTGCGTCGTCTGGATTACGATATCGTTGCCGCGCAAAACAAAATCATCAAAGCCGGCCTGCCGCAACGTCTGGCCGACCGCCTTGCACAAGGCAGGTAGTTGAAGATCCTGATCCTCAAACCGAGCTCGCTGGGTGACGTCATCCAGGCCATGCCGGTTTTGCGTTTGCTCAAGCGGCACCTGCCCAAGAGCGAAATCTATTGGTGGCTCGATTCCAACCTCGTCCCCATTCTCGAAGGCGATCCAGACCTCACCGGCATCTTCCGTTTCCAACGCAAAGGTTGGCTGAGCCTTCATCGTTGGCCCGATCTCGGGAAAACCATTGGCGCCATGCGCGCGATGAAGTTCGATTATGCCATCGACCTCCAAGGCCTCGCCCGCAGTGCAGTGTTCACCTGGCTTTGCAACGCCGACGTGATGATCGGTTTAGACAACCCACGCGAAGGGCGACGCGAAGGCGCGCGCGCCGCCTATGACTTAACGCCCCCCAGTTGCGAACCCGGAACCCACGCCGTCGACCGTTACGCCGCCGTTCTTCCGTTGCTAAACATCCCGGTCAGTTGGGACTTCGATTGGTTACCAAAGCGCGCTGAAGTCGCCGAAGCTGTGCAAAAGAAATGGTCGACGACAAACGATCGTTGGGTCGCCTTAATCCCCGGAGCGCGTTGGGAAAACAAACTTTGGCCAATAGAAAACTTCGCGGCGACGGTTAAACTCCTCGCCAAAAATCCCGACCTGAAATTCGCCGTGCTCGGTTCAGGCGACGACAAACAACTCGGCCAAACCCTTTCGTCAGCTCTCCCCGGCCGCGTCCTCGACCTCACCGGAAAAACCTCACTGCACGAAATGATCGAGTGGCTCCGGCTATCGACCCTCGTCATCGGCAACGACACCGGCCCGATGCACGTCGCCGCCGCATTGCGAAAACCCACCATCGCACTCTTCGGCCCCACAGATCCCAGAAGCGCCGGCCCCTTCGGCCAAATGCAAAACGTCATGCAAGCGAACTACCCGGCGTGTATTCCATGCATGAAAGGCCATTGCACTTTCCCCGAACGCATCGCCTGCCTGAAAGCAATCACCCCCGAACACGTCTTGGCCAAAGCGACGGTCCTCTTGGCTTAACCGCGGGGCTAGTTACTGCCCGATTGCAACTCGTCCACTGACCCCGTTACGGATGAAGTATCCGGTCGCGACGCTTTGATCCTGCATCGTGATTCCTTTGACCGTCACGGTTGTACCATCCTGCACAATCTTCCCGCTAAATGAGCCAAGACTCGATTTCACTGCGAGGTTGGCGGTGGAGGTGCCGCTTTGACAAACGATCGTATTCAGACCTGTCCCGACAATTGGTTTCACAATATTTGCGGGCAGTTTTCCGCCGCTAAGGACCATGGAACCGCCGTTAAGATTGATGCCAAGACCGCCGGCCTGCGGATGAAACGCTGACCCAACAACCGAGAGCTTCGCCGCGAATCCTTTCTTATAGGTCGTGCCGCCCGCTGACTTGATCCAGCGCAAATCACCGGCGCATCGTGTTCCCGGTACATTGGTAAATGACAACCACCCCAGCACTGAGCCGCGACCACCAGCTAATTGGCAGTAAAGCGGCCAGGTTCCAGACGTTGCCAAGGCGGCGCCTTGTGTCACCGGCGAGTCGTCGGCGAGAGTTGCTCCAAACTTAATTTTGCCATTAGGGTTAATGGTAACATTTCCAAATCCATCACCGTTCGGGGCGGTGGCGCTGTTTTGTCCCTGAAGGGACAGCGTGTAGGCACCGGCTTGCGGTGTTGGATGAGCGGCGTTATAGATCGCGCGTGTCGCCAACAGAGGAATGTTCTTTCCGTTCTTTCGCACAATCCCTTTCAGTCGTGCTTCCGTGCCTGCTGACTCCGCAATGAGCGAAATGCTGCGGCCGCCGCTGATAACGGCAACTGAACGGTTCGCGTGAAACTTGCCACTAAAACCAACGTTCGCTGCTCCGTGCTGTTTGATGCTGCCGGAATAAGTCTGGCTTTTCGTCACAGTCAAAGTGATATATCCCGACGTATCATCATCCGGCGCGCCATCGAAATAGAACAAACCATTATAACTACCGGGCGCGAGCTGTATCGAAATCGTTGCAACCGGAATCGTAGTCGAGCCGCCCGGACCGGTTACTACACAGGTGTAAACGCCGGCAC
>JAQGOW010000105.1 GCA_028293405.1 Verrucomicrobiales bacterium | reverse complement strand
CTGCGGTTAGGTATCAGTTCCGATCAACTTCGACCGATTGATGGTGCTACAAAGGTGACTGTTCCGAAATTTTTCATCGCTGGAACAGAGGACCAGCAAACGACGTTTGCGGAAGCGAAGGCGCTGTTTGCGGCTGCGGCCGAACCAAAACAATTCTGGAGCGTGGAAGGTGCTGGCCACGTGAATTTGCACCGATACGCAAAAGTTGAATATGAAAATCGTGTGCTGCAGTTTTTAAGGCAGAATCTTCACAACAAATGAATCGTCCTAGCCCAGCGTGGAAACGTCACCGCTCGCCGATCTTACGATTTGTTCACAAACATTCTCTGAGCCTCACGGCTATTGCCTTTTTGATCGCGTGGATTGTGCTTTATAGAAATTCTGATCCGTCGACACACATGGGCGCATTTTACGGCAATGCCATCGCTGACTGGAGCGGGTCGGTCGTGATTATTCTCGGGACGAAATGGTTGATCGAAATAGGTTCGGCCGAAAGTCGTGTTTACCACGGGCACATCAAAAATCCATTTCTGAAATTTCTCGCGTGCCATTCGTTGCTGCTATTCTTGATCACAACTGGCATTGCGTGGGCCATTGTTTATGCCCGAATGGATGCGAATTCGAAATGGGGACAGGTTGTCGGGAACATAGTCTCCGAATGGCTTCAAATGGCAGGACTAGTTTTTCTAACGAAAAAACTCATCGAACGCGGGTCGAAGGAGAGCAAGTAACCTGTCGATACGAATCGCGCTTAGCCTTTTTTCTCGATCAACTTGCGAAATTCACCGAAAAGCGGCGTTGAATCGTGCGGACCGGGGGAGGCTTCGGGATGGTATTGGACGCAAAAGATCGGCTTGGTCTTGTGGCGCATACCTTCGACGGTTTGATCGTTCAAATTAATGCGGTCGACTTGGACGTCACTTGGTAGGGTCTTGGCGTCGACTGCGAAACCGTGATTTTGCGAGGTGATTTCGACTTTGCCAGAGTTCAAATCTTTTACCGGTTGATTGGCACCGCGATGGCCGAACTTGAGTTTGAAAGTTTTTCCGCCAAAGGCTTGTCCGAGGATTTGGTGGCCTAGGCAGATTCCAAAAATTGGAATACCGCTCTTCACTAAATCAGAGACCGCTTGCACAGCGTAACCGAGGGCCGCGGGGTCGCCAGGGCCGTTTGAAAGAAAGATTCCAGCAGGCTTATATTTGAGGGCTTCCGCTGCGGGCGTGGTTGCGGGGACGACTTGTGGTTTGAACCCAAGCTGACGCAAACGGCGCAAGATATTATATTTCATGCCGAAGTCGTAAGCGACGATCGGAATGTCTGCGGGCGGTAACGCGCCGTAGGTCGCGCGTGTCGTGTTGCCGATCGGCAATGTGAAATCGCCACTTTGTTCGTCTTTTTCGTCCCACAAAAACGGTTTCTTGTGGGTGACTTCCTTCACGTAATCGACGCCAACTAACCCCGGCCAATTTTTTGCGCGAGCGATGGCATCGGCGTCGGAGATTTCTTTGGTGGAAATAAAACCGTTCAACGCGCCGCGGACACGCAACTTTTTGGTCAACGCGCGAGTGTCGATGCCTTGAATTCCGGGAATGCCGTTTTGCTCCAAATACGTGGCGAGGGACATCTCCGCGCGCCAATTGCTCACGATCGGCGACAGCTCGCGCACGATGAAACCGGCCACGTGCGGTTGCCAGGATTCAACATCGGCTGTGTTCACGCCGTAATTGCCGATGAGCGGGTAAGTCATCGCGACGATTTGGCCTTTATACGACGGGTCGGTCAGGATTTCCTGATAGCCGGTCATGGAAGTGTTGAAGCACACTTCACCACACGCTTCCGCGGTCGCACCAAAAGCGGTGCCGCGAAAAATTGATCCATCTTCAAGGGCGATAACAGCGGGACGATTCATTCTATATTGAAAAAAAGCGTGGCTGATTTAGCCACGCTTGCAATGTTAAAATTTAACAATTCAGCAACTAGGCTTTCTTTTTCGATTTCTCGATTTCGTCGATCATGGCTTTGGGACCGCCACCGAGATAGCCTTCCTTGGTCCAGACCGTTTTGCCATTCGCGTCGATGACGACGATGGTCGGAAACCCTTCCACTTTATACTTCTTTTGCAAGGCCTCGTTCTGTTTTTTCACTGCGTCGGACAGCTCTTTGGAGCGCGGGAAATCGACTTCGACCAGGACCAAATTCTTTTTGGCGTAAGCAGCCCATTCGGGTTTGGAAAATGTTTCGTGGTCCAGCTTGATGCACCAACCGCACCAGTCCGAGCCGGTGAAATCGAGCAGCACGAGTTTGTTTTCTTTTTTCGCCTGGGCTTGAGCTTTGGCGAGATCAGTTTCCCAGCCGGTTTTTTCAGCGGCGACAACTTGGAAAGCGGCCCAGCAGGCGAGAAGAGTTACAATAATTTTTTTCATATGTATGCAATAGTTTGCCGCACTTGGAGGCGGCGTTTACACAGTGATGGCTGCATTGATATTTGACACTACCATAGAACCCGCTTCGTTCCAGACGATTTTTCCAGCGACGATTGTAGCGACGGCCTTGCCGCGCATCGGCCAATTATTAAAAGGCGTATTCTTGCTCTTGCTGACGGTTTCGTCGGCTTTAAATACCCAACGCTTTTCGGGATCGAAAATCGTAATATCGCCGTCAGCGCCTTTGTTGAGCGTGCCTTTGTCCATCTTGAGGAGACGCGCGGGAGCACTGGTAAATTTCTCGATCAACGCGGACAGGGTGAGCTTTTTCGTGTGGTAAAGTTGCATGAGCGAGAGCGGTAGCTCGCTTTCGAAACCAGTGATGCCGAACGGCGCGTAATCGAACTCCACTTCTTTTTCGTAATCACAGTGGGGCGCGTGATCGCTGGAGATGATTTCGATGGTGCCGTCGGCAAGCCCTTCGATGAGTGCGGCGCGATCGGCGGCGGTTCGCAAGGGCGGGTTCATTTTGAAATTGGTGTCGTAAACAGGCCATTGCGGAAGTTCACCGGTGGTCTCGATCAAACCTTTGCCGTCTTCTTTCCAAAATTTTTCACTGCCCGCAATGGTTGTGTCGGTGAGCGTAAAATGATGCGGGCAAGCTTCGCCGGAAATTCGGATACCTTTCTTTTTCGCTTCACGAATCAAATCGACGCTGCGTGCGGAACTCAGATGTTGGCAGTGGATGTGTGTGCCGGTGAGTTCGGCCAGACGAATGTTGCGTTCGACGATCAATTCCTCGCCAAGCGCCGGCCAACCGCGCAAGCCCAACGCGGCGCTCCAATAGCCTTCGTGGATGACGCCGTCTGAAACCATCGAGTAATCCTGGCAATGATCCATCACCACTAAATCGAACATGCGCGCGTATTCGAGCGCGCGTCGCATCAGTTCGTTGTTCTGGATGCAATGGCCGTCGTCGGTGATGGCAATGACACCAGCTTTTTTAAGTGAGCCGATCGGGGCGAGTTCTTCACCAGCGATGTTATTGGTGATTGCGCCTGCGACGAAAATATTCACGGACGCTTCGCGTGCGGCTTTTTCGCGAATGAGCGCGACGGTGCCGGCGTTGTCGATGGCCGGGGAAGTGTTCGGCATGCAAATGACGGACGTAAGCCCTCCGCGAGCCGCCGAAGCTGACCCGGTCGCGATGGTTTCTTTCGAGGATTGGCCGGGCTCGCGAAGGTGCGCGTGGATATCGATCAAACCCGGGCAAACGACCAAACCTTTCGCGTCGAATCGCTCTATGTTCGTCGGAGCTTTGAGCGCGGCGTCGGCACCCAGTGCAGAGATTTTCCCGTTTTCGACAAGCACATCAGCGACAGCATCAAAACGATTTGCCGGATCAATTACACGACCGCCGGTGATCAGAAGCGAACTCATCGTTGCGCAGCCTAACAAAGGTTCACGATGCGGCAAGTGGTTTTGCAAGAAGCACCTCCTAAGCCGCTTGCTGCCGCGCGTCCGTCTGTTTAGTGTCTCGGCCTTGAAATTGGCATTCGCGATTTTGGCCTATATAAGTTTGGCGCTGACGTTTTGGCGTTGGTTCGTCGCATGCCGCTTTCCGCTCCATCGCCGAAGCCTCGCGCCACCGAGTTCTCGCGGCGTTACAGTTTTGAAGCCCTTACGCGGTTGCGACTCAGATACCAAGCGGTGCCTGAAAAGCTGGATGACTCAACAATATGCGGGGCCGGTGCAGATTCTGTTCGGCGTCGCTTCGCCGGATGACCCTGCCTGCACGCTCGTGAGCGAACTGATGGGCGAACATCCGAACTGCGACGCGGCTTTGATCATTTGCAATCAAACCGTTGGCACGAATGGTAAAGTTTCCAGCCTCGCACAACTTGAACCCGCCATCGCTCACGACCTTGTCATCATCAGCGACTCCGATGTGTTTGTGCCTACGGAGTTCCTGGCCAACGTGGTCCCGATGTTCGAAGACGCGACCATCGGTTTGGTCAATTGTTTCTACCGCATTGCCAATCCAAGCACCTTGGCGATGCGATGGGAAGCCGTGGCGGTGAATGCCGATTTTTGGAGTCAGGTTTTGCAATCGCGCAGCATTCAAAAGGTGGAGTTCGCGTTGGGCGCAGTCATGGCGTTGCCGAAAGCGCAGCTACAGAAAATCGGCGGGTTCAACGCGCTCGCTGATTATCTCGCCGACGATTACGAACTCGGGCGTCGCGTAGCCAAAACCGGCAAGCGCATTGAATTCTCAACCATCGCTGTCGATTGCTACGAAGCGCAGCAATCGTGGGGCAAAGTTTGGGCGCACCAATTGCGTTGGGCACGCACCATTCGCATTTGCCAACCGGCGCCGTATTTCATGAGCATCCTCAATAACGCCACGATTTGGCCGGTGCTCTGGATGATCGTTGATCCGCAGTCGTGGGCTTGTGCCGTCGGCTTCTTGTTCTTCCGCATGCTGACGGCGACGCACTTGCAAAGCCGACTGACGCGATCCAATAAACATGTCGTGTATTTTTGGCTTGCGCCGATCAGCGATCTGCTTGGCCTCGCAATTTGGGCGTTGTCGTTCGTTGGCAACACTGTGATTTGGCGCGGCCAACGGCTTCGAGTGCAAAGCGACGGCAAATTGACGAATCCGACAAACGACTGACCTGCGGAAAATCCCTCAAGATGGATTCAGTGACTTCGACATCCTTTAACCTTGTAAGTGCAATGCATTTCGAGGTTCTTTAACGCGTGCTGTTCCCTCGTCCAACGGGCTCAACTCCGCCGGCTCGCGTCGTCATAACCGGCGTGGGCATTATCACGTCGTTAGGGTGCGGGTGGAAACAGAACGCAGATGGGTTTCGCAGCGGACGCCGTGCGTTTCGCGGCGTGACGCTGTTTGACGTGTCACGGCATCGCACGAAAATTGCCGCGGAAGCGGATATCCCGACTGATGTGCCGCTGCGGAAATTGCACGCGCGCGCCGCGCATCGACTTGATCGTGCGTCAAAGCTTTTGCTCACGGCGGCCGATGAAGCTGTTCAACAATCTAAAATAGATTTCGGCGCTGCATCGCTTCACAAAACGCCGATCGTTCTCGGCACGACCAGCGGCGGCATGGGCATGGGCGAGTCGTATTATCGCACTGCGATAGACAATCCGTTGGTTAAAGCAAAACAAGCGACGAGAATTCTTCAATACCTCGCGCAAACTCAAATAGCTGAATTGGCTGAGGCACTCGGAATCGCTGGCCAAACGATAAGTATTGCCAACGCCTGCGCCTCGGGGTCGAACGCAGTCGGACACGCGTTCGAGATGGTTCGCGATGGAAGAGCCGATGTTGTGGTCACCGGTGGTTACGATGCGCTCTGCGAAATGGTTTTTACGGGATTTGATTCTTTGCAAGCTTTGTCGCAGACGCAGTGCCGTCCTTTCGATTCGACGCGCGACGGATTGGCATTGGGCGAAGGCGCGGCTGTTTTTATTTTTGAATCCGCCGAACATGCCAAAGCGCGCTGTGCAAAAGTCATCGGGGAGATAGTCGGCTACGGCGCAGCTACCGATTGTCATCACCTGACCCAACCGCAGCCGGAGGGGAACGCCGCGTTGGCTTCAATGACGGCCGCGTGCAAATCGGCCGGTCTGTCGCCAGAGCAAATCGGCTACATCAACGCCCACGGCACCGGCACGCCGCTGAACGATTCCGCAGAAGCAAACGCGATTTCGCGTTGGGCAGGGGAGGTTGCGCCGAAAATTCATGTCAGCTCGACGAAAGCAAGCATCGGCCATTTGCTCGGAGCCGCTGGCGCAGTTGAAACCGCGATTTGCCTGATGGCGTTGCAAGGTCAATGGTTACCGCCCATGACCAGCACGCAAACCGCAGATGCTGCGTGCAAATTCTCGCTCGTGCTCAAACCGACGGACGCGCCGCTCGAATATGCGTTGAGCAACTCGTTTGGTTTTGGCGGCGCGAATGCCAGCGTCATTTTTAGGAGGGCTGAATGAAGCGCGTTTTTGTAAATGGCATCGGCGCGGTCTCTCCCGTGGGCTGGACCGTTGAAGCAATTCGCAACGCGCTCAATAACGGTCAGGTGCCCGCGAACGCTTGCGTTCAACGTCCCGGCTGGGCTCAACCTCTCGCGTGCCGACGTGTGCCGCCACCCAATCCTGCTCCCGCAATTTTCGCCAACGCGCGCCTGCGCCGCTCGACTCCAATCACGACCTTCGCCGCCAGCGCCACGTTGCAAGCCATCGCCGACGCCAAAGCGGATCCGAAGACGGAGCGCATCGGCATCGTTCTTTGCGTGCTCGCGGGGTGCGTGCAGTTTACGCGCCGTTTCTATCACGAGGCGTGGACGAATCCCGCTACCGCTAGTCCGCTTGTTTTTGCCGAAACGGTTTTCAACGCGCCGAGCAGCCACGTTGCTGCGATTCTGCCGACTGCAAGTATCAATTACACGCTGCTCGGTGATACGAGCGGTTATCTTGAAGGCATCGCGCTCGCTAGCGATTGGCTCGAAAAAGATCTGGTCGACAGTTGTGTCGTCATCGGCTCGGAAGAAATCGATTGGCCGATTCTCGATGCCTTTCACTTGTTCTCGCACAGCCTCGTTTGCAGCGAAGGCGCTGGCGCGTTGTATCTCTCGAATCGCAAATCGACTGAGCAAACCATCGAACTGACCGCAATCACGGACCCGCATTTTTACAGCAACAAGTCACAAAAGACGGATGCGATAAAAAACGTTCGCAGCGATTTAGCCAGCATCGCGAGTGCTTCGTCGTTGCTGTGCGACAGCCGAGTCGATTGCAAACACTTCGATGCACCCGAGGACACAGTTTGGCGCGATTGGTCAACGAGCCGTCTCTCTCCGAAAACAATCCTGGGCGAAGGCATGATGGCTGGTGCCGCCTGGCAATGCGTCGCCGCTATCGACGCGCTACGCCAAACCCAAACAACGTCCGCAGTGGTCAGCATCAGTGGTTGTCTCCAGCAAGCCGTTGGCGCATCCTTTGCGCGAAGTAAATAGATGGCCCAACGCACAATTATCATCACCGGCGGCAACGGCCGGCTAGGCGCAGAAATGGCGCGTGCTTTTTTGCGCCGTAATCCGGAAGATTTCGTCTGGCTCACCGTACGCGAACGCCGTGACCATGCCGACCAGGTCGCAACTGAATTTCCAAATCGTTGTGCGTGTATAACGCTTGATGTCACCAAACCGGACGCTTGGAAAAAAGCGGTTGCGACGATTGCCGAGCGCAGCAAGACCATTGACGTGCTGATCAACAACGCCGGTCGCCACGAGGACAGTTTGCTCGCGACAATGTCGCAGGAATCCTGGAGTAGCGTAATCGCCGCCAATCTCGATTCCGTATTCCACGGTTGTCAGGCCGTTTTGCCAACGATGATCGGCCAACGATTCGGTCGCATTATTAATATAGCGTCCCTGAGCGCAATCGTCGCTCCTGCTGGCCAAACAAACTATGCTGCGGCGAAAGCTGGGGTCGTCGCTTTGACCCAATCTCTCGCGAAGGAAGTTGCGCGCATCGGCATCACCGTAAACGCCGTTTGCCCCGGCTACGTTGAAACCGAGGCGCTCAACAGCATCGACGCGCAGGAACTCGAAGCCATTCGCCAACGCATCCCGATGCGTCGGTTGGCCAGGCCCGAAGATATCACCGGCGCTGTGCTGTTTTTTGCCAGTCAGGACGCAAGTTATGTAACTGGTGCCGTTTTAAAAATTGATGGAGGATTAGTCTGATGAACGAAGTTGAACTGCGAGAACAAATCAAATCGATCATGGTCGAAAATTTGATGCTGAAAATTACCCCTGCCGAAATCGGTGACGACCAGCCGTTGTTCGGTCCCGGCAGCCTCGGCCTCGATTCCGTTGATGCCCTTCAACTGGTCGTCGCGCTCGACAAAAACTTCGGCCTGAAAATTCCTGATGCTGCAAAAGCAAAGGAAACTCTCCAGAACGTAAGTTCGATGGCGAAGGCAGTCCTGGCGAAGCAAGCGACTGGTTAGCCGTGCTTCGCGCGTAAAATTTCCGCAGCAGCAACTTCGTTTCGCAGTTTCTGGTAGGCTTCGTCCATGCTGACGACAGCGCCGGAACCTGGGGCGAACCCACAATCCGGATTCAACGTGATGCGTTCCGGTGCGAGAAATTGCAGCGCTTGTTCAACGCGTTTGACGATTGTTTCAGCCGAATCGACTTGTCCAGGCGCAACGCTGACGCAGCCTAAACCGATCTCGAGATCTTCGCGCAGTTTCTTGAACACCGCCATGTCGCCAGCACCGGGTGCGGTAAATTCCATCGTGAGATGATTCACTTTCAGACGGTTTAGCTGGGACAAAATGGGGTCGTAGCCACCTTGAAATTGCGCTTCACCGCGAACACGCGCACCAGCGCGGCGGCATAAGTGCACGGCGAGTTTGATATCTTTTACTCCTTCGACGACTTGATTGACCATATCAACGGAGAAGTCCGCTGCGGCATCGGCGTTTGTATATTGTGCGCGCACGTTTGGATCGACGAATAAGCAGAGGTGCGGGTCGTCGATTTGGGCAATGTCAGCACCGGCTTTTTTGATCAGTTCCAATTCACGATGCAACACCGGAACGCAATCGCGGACAAAATCGTCGCGATTGGGATATGCCTTCTTCGATTTTTCCGGATGCCACATGCGCTCACCCAAAAGAGCAGGGGAAGGCAACGTCGCTTTGATGGTCCGGTCGGTGAGTTTTTTTAGGAATGTGATTTCGTTGGCAATGAATCCCGGCTTTTTCGCGGCCAGCTTGTCGACCACAACTGTCCATGGACGACCGTCTTCCGGGTTGTAGCCAAGTTCGAATCCGTGGGCTAATTCGGCAATGACACCGATATAAGATTTGCGCCGCCATTCGCCATCAGTGACGACGTCCAATCCAGCGTGCTCCTGCAGAGCGACAATGTAGCGGATGGCCGCGTCCATTTCTTTCTCATAACGCTCCGGCGACAGCGGCGGCTTGTCGTTGATCAAATCTAGAACGAACGCCGAACGCGGCATCGAGCCGACGACCGATGTGGGAAAAAGTAGCTTTGCCATTT
>JAQGOW010000554.1 GCA_028293405.1 Verrucomicrobiales bacterium | reverse complement strand
ATGGCAGACGCGAACACCCTTCGGCTTTCCCGTGGATCCTGACGTGTAAATGATATAGGCGATGTCCTCGCCAGACGTCCTTGCTTCAACATTCGCGGTCGATTCAGTCGCAATTGCGTCCTGCTCGAGATCAAGACAAATGACTCGAGCCGCAGTTTCAGGCAACGACTTGGCTAAAGCACTTTGCGTCAACACCACCGGCGCCTCGGCGTCCTCGAGCATGAACGCTTGGCGTTGCTGCGGATACGCCAAATCAATTGGCACGTAAGCGCCGCCTGCTTTAAGAACCGCGACAATGGCCACGACCATTTCCAGCGAGCGGTCGAGAAAAAGCGCGACGTGCGTTCCAGGTTTGATCCCGGCGCTTTGTAGGTAATGAGCGAGTTGGTTCGCGCGCCCGTTCAGCTCAGCGTATGTAAGGCCCTCGCCATTATAAGTGACAGCGACACCTTCGGGATTCGCTGCCACCTGCGCTTCGAGCGCCCGTTGTATGGAAGTCCACTCACAATACTGCTTCACGCAATCCATCCTAGAGATTGCGTGAAGCCCGTAGAATCGGGGTGAGGCAGTGATTAGGCGGCAGCGTTTACCCCCAATATCGCGTGCATGTCTGCGCTAATTTACACGCGCGATAACACTCACTTAATCAGCGGACTCACGCGCTTTTTCGAACAGGTGGCTCTCAACTTCCTGCGGAATAGCCTCGATAATCGCCTGCGCCATTCGTTCTTCATCAGGAATAATCCGACGACACAGTTCGGCCACCTGCGCGAATCCGGCGCGGTCAGCCGCTGCTTCAAGTGCCGTATATGAAGCTATCTCGAAATTTTCCATCATGTAACCGTCCAACAGATCCTTTATCTGCTGGTCGTTGGCAAACATCGTCATCATGCCTTTGGCAGATTGACCAATGGCGCCCATCCCCGTCTTCAATGCTGATGTGTCGGTTCCCAATTGCTGCAGGCACGACCGAACTTCCTCCGCGTGCCGCTTGGTTTCTTCCAAGTGAATCGATGCGCGTTCGCGGACATGCGCCGAAAGGCTTTCCTCTTTGGATTGCTTCAGTAACGCCGCTTCCAGTCCACGCTCCATCGCATAGGCGTCCTTTAGCCAATCCACAATTTCCTCACGCATTTTCCGGGTTGGTTCTGCCACTCCTGCCCCGCCTGCTTCGTCAAATGTGCTTTTCATATAATTGTTCTCCAGTGATTACGAGGTCCAGCTGTGCCGCTCGCACACCTCTCGTTGTCGTTGTGCAAACCCTCCTCCAATTTGTTTTTTCGACCATGAGGGAAATCCATGATTTCAAAGAACAATTCGACCTGTTTCTGCGCAGACGGGGTGTTCATCAGCGTTGAACTTTTCCATCCCAGAAATATTTTTCACCAAAATGCAAACAACACTTGCATTCTGCACAGACGTGCTATTGTCGCACCCGTGAGTGACGCATGGCGTTTGTCGCGCGTGTTTTTTTGCAGTTTGATTGTTGGTCTTCTGGTCGCAGCCGGACCCTTCCCCGCGTTTTCCGAAGATACTTTCGCCCGGATAAAATCGTCCGGCACGCTCGCGTGGGGCGGCGATGCGGAAGGCGGCGCACCGTATTCGTATCCGAATCCGGATAAGCCGGATGAGATCGTCGGATTCGAGGTGGAGTTGGCGGACGCGTTGGCGACGAAGCTCGGGTTGAAAGCGAAATTCGTGCAAAACCAGTGGGACCAACTCATGCCCGCGCTGGACCGCGGTGGCTTTGACATCATCCTCAACGGCCTTGAACTCACGCCCGAAAATCAACAGCACATCGCGATGTCGATTCCTTACTTCGTGTATGCGCAGCAGATCGTCGTTCGCAAGGATGCACTTGGGTTGGACTCGTTGGAGAAGTTGAAGGGGCACATCGTCGGCGTGTTGTCAGGATCCGTTTCGTGGAAGTTGCTCGACAGAGCCGGCGGCATCGATCTGCGAGCGTATCCGGGCAATGTCGAGACCTTGCGGGATTTGAAGGTCGGCCGGATTGAAGCCGCGGTGATGGATGCGCCGACAGCACTGTTCTACGCGAAGCCGGATCCCGAGGTCAGGTACGCCGGGGAGTCGTTCGCGCCGGGGTATTACGCAGTTGGCGTCCGTAAGTCTGACACGAATCTGCTCGCTGCAGTTAACACGGCGCTGCATGCGTTGGCGAATGATGGGACTTACGAAAAGATTTACCGGAAGTATGGCGTTTGGAACGCGCGACAGGTGGCGCTGAAGAACTTTCAACCGCCTGCAGCAGTTCGAGGCTTGTTGGGTTCGACGAATGTCGCTGCGGACGTGGACGTCCGCACTCCTAAAAATATTTCTACGATTCGGGAGTGGCCGAAGTATTTGCCGCTGCTCTTAAAAGGCGCGGTCGTGACGATTGAAATTTCGGTTTTGGCGATGGCTTTGGCGGTCGTCGTCGGGTTGATGATCGTGTTGATGCGATTGTATGGAGTCGCGCCCCTACGCTGGTTTGCCAGAGCTTACGTGGAGGTGATGCGCGGAACGCCATTATTGATTCAGTTGTTCCTGATTTACTACGGCCTGCCGCAGATTGGAATTCGCTTGAATGCGTATGTCGCGGCTATCCTCGGCCTTGGTTTGAATTACGCTGCGAATGAAGCGGAGAATTATCGCGCGGGTATCCAGGCAATTCCGCACGGACAAACCGAAGCGGCGCAGGCGCTCGGCATGACTCGCCGCCAATACGTGCGCCATATCATTTTGCCGCAAGCCATGCGCATGGTCATCCCACCGGTTACAAATGATTTCATCGCGATGTTCAAAGATTCGTCCATCGTATCAGTCATCACGATGGTCGAGTTGACGAAAGTTTACGGTATGCTGGCGATGTCCACCTACGATTACATCGGGCTCGGGTTGATGACTGCGGCCATTTATTTTGCGTTGAGTTATCCAGCATCCATTTTTGCAACCTATTTGGAGAAGAGATTGGCGTACGCACGCCGGTAAGGAATCGAAATATGATCGTCGTTGAACAACTGGTTAAATCGTATAACGCAAATCGCGTTTTGCACGGGGTGGATCACGAACAGCAACGCGGCGAAGCAGTCGTGTTGATCGGACCGAGTGGCTGTGGGAAGAGCACGTTTCTGCGCTGTTTGAATCAGCTCGAGATCGCCGACTCCGGAAAAATCACGATCGATGGCGTGACCATTCAAGGCGGGCGAGTGCCGCAAAATTCAGTAGAGCGCGAGCAGCAACGACAATTGCGATTGCGCGCAGGCATGGTGTTTCAACAGTTCAATTTGTTCCCGCATTTAACCGTGCTGCGCAACATCACGGAAGCACCGATGGTGGTGAAAGGCGAATCGCAAGAGGAAGCCGAGGGACGCGCGCGGGTGTTGTTGCGGAAGGTCGGACTGGAGCACAAGGCCGAGGCGTATCCGGCGCAACTATCCGGCGGGCAACAGCAGCGCGTAGCGATCGCGCGCGCGTTGGCAATGCAGCCGCAGGTGATGCTTTTTGACGAGCCGACGAGTGCGCTCGACCCCGAGTTGCGCGACGAAGTCTTGAAGGTGATGCGCGATTTGTGCGACGAAGGAATGACAATGATCGTGGTGACGCACGAGATGCAGTTCGCACGTGAGATGGCCAATGAGATTTTGTTTTTCGACGGAGGACGCGTGGCAGAGTCCGGTCCGCCCGAAAAGATTTTTGATGATCCGGAGTTTCAGAGGACGAGAGATTTCGTCATGCGGAGTTCGCGGAAGTAGCATCGGCATTCAAGTTAGACTTGTCCGACCAAAGCACATCCACACGTGCGCTCAACTAGCACTTCAACTTCGCAGCGAGTTCTTCACCTAGCGCAGCGGCTTCGGAAATCGAACGTCTGCCTTCGGCACGTTTCACCGTGGCTTCCATGAAGCTGACAGCCCGAACGTAAATCGTTTTTCCGTCCACCACTTCGGCATACGCGCCGATTGGGGTTTGGCAACCGCCACCCATGCCGCGTAGCAGCGCGCGTTCGGCGGTGATGCATTGGAAGGTGTCGCGATGGTTTAACCCTTCCACGACTTTCGCGATACGCGTGTCGCCTTCGCGCGTTTCCAAACCAATCGCGCCCTGCCCTACGCACGGGAGCATTTCGGCTGCGTCAAAGAGCGCGGCGAGTGTGCCGTCCGGGACTTCGTTGCCGATGAGGCGTCCGTCGGGTGTGATGGTGAAATGCAACCGACCAAGGCCGGCAGCGGCCAAGACAGTCGCGTCGATATCAGGGTTGTCAGCGAGTTTTTGAAGACGCGTGGCAACGTTGCCGCGGATTTCGATCACCTTAAGATTGGGCTTGAGCGCAAGCAACTGGGCTTTACGCCGAGTGCTACTCGTCGCAACGACTGCACCGGCAGGAAAATCTTTCAGCGCCATGCCGGGTTTGAAACCGCGACGACCATCGCGATAGATGAGAACGTCACGGACGTCAGCACGTTGGCCGCCGACTGCGCCGAGGATCAGGCCCGGTGGCAACTCGGTCGGCAAATCTTTTAGGCTGTGCACCGCGAAATCGGCGCTGCCTTCCAGGAGCGCGACCTCGAGTTCTTTAGTGAACAGGCCACGAGGCAAGTTCGAATCAATGCGCGCCATCGAAGCGGTTTGCAGCTTGTCGCCGGTCGTCTTGATGATTCTTATTTCGAAGGCGAGGTCCGGAAATTTTTGGCGGCAATCGGCTAAAACTTTGTTGGCTTGCGCGAGGGCAAGCGCACTGCCACGGGTCGCGATGATGATTGGTTTTTCCGGCATGATCAGTTGTCAGTTGTCGGTCGTTAGCAAACGGACCGGCGCAAGAATGCCGAGACCAGGGTGCTGTGTCGATTGCGGGATTGTGTTGGGAATGAGCGATGCTGCTTTTTCGCGGATAATTTCCTCGCATCGCGAAATTTCCTCCTGGCGTTGTTTTAAATAACCGGACGCGATCGTCTGGAGATCGTCGATGTTGTAAAGATACACGTCCTGCAAAAAGTTCACATCCGGATCAATGTCGCGCGGCACGGCGATGTCGATGAGGAGCAACGAACGATTTTTGCGCAGCTTCATCAGCGGCTCAAGTTTGGCGCGATTTAAAATCGCATGCGGCGCGGCGGTGCTGCTGATGATGATGTCGACGTTCGCAAATTCGCTCGCCCAATCGTCAAAATGAACGGCCCGGCCGTCGAATTCCTTCGCAAGGGCGACGGCACGATCATAGGAGCGATTCGAGACAATGATGCTTTTGGCGCCGCGACTCAGGAGTGCCCGCGCGGTTTTTTCGCCAGTATCCCCCGCCCCGATGATCATGACGTGACGTTCGTCGAGGCGGCTGAAAATCTTTTCGGCAAGCTCGACCGCAACAGAACCAACCGAAATACTGCCGCGTTGAATATTGGTATCGGTGCGGACTAACTTCGCGACGTTGAAAGCTTTTTGAAACGCTTTGTTGAGGCGAGCGCCAGTGGCTTTAGCTTCAAGCGCGAGTTGATAAGCCTTTTTAAGTTGGCCGAGAATTTCTGT
>JAQGOW010000017.1 GCA_028293405.1 Verrucomicrobiales bacterium | reverse complement strand
TCTCCTCAGCGCTAGCCCAATTGGCTGTATACTTATCCTTCTCCGCAATTTCAAATTCTGCCGAACCTGTGGTGAGCACATAAACCAACCCCATGTGCACGCGCGAAACTTCGCTGGAATTATCATTGATCACCCCCACCAATTCGCACGACTGCTCAGACTTGATGTGCATCTCTTCCTCTATCTCGCGACGCATCCCTTCCTGAATGATATTCTCGATGCCCTTGCCCATGTCTTGGTCATTGATATGACCACCGACGCCGATTGAATATTTATCGTGCAACCGCGCTTCCGTTTGTTTGGTTGTGCGTCGCATCAAAACGTAACGATTTTCGTGTCGAACCAGCACGTAAGGAATGATCTGCTTAAAATTGAAATCCGTCTCCGCGATGGTCCGCGCGAGAAACTGCGCATTCTTGATAGCCGCATCAATCACGCCGTCGGTGTTTCGTGAAAACGGCTTCGGACAAAGCGAATTGATAATATTGCTCGGAACAACCAACACTTTTTCTTGCAGTTCGATACTCATAGACGCGCGCGCGCATCGTAAAGTGCCAACGATGTCTTTGTCTATGAAAACACTGCCTCAAGTCATCATCAAATATAGAAGTAGTGAAGCAAGCGCCACGACTACAGCCAATTCAACCTTCTCGATTCCCGACCATCCCTGTTCTCTAAACTCCATACCCTGAGTCTCTCCCTTTGGGTCAGCTCCGACTCTATCAATTCTTCTAATTCAATGAACTAGGCGAAGCTGCGACAATTTGTCCTCGGCACGTTGCTCAGAGCACTGAGCGGCGTTCCCTCACAGTTTCCGGAGTGCGGACGTCCACGTCCGCAGCAACGTCGACACTCGGATGTGCCAAAAAAGTTTCGTGCGGTATAAAAATTATCCCCCACGCAAAATCTCTATTAACTCCGTCAATTCCAGCCTAACATGCTTGATGCCACTGGTGCGCATACTCGTTGACGGCTACAGCCTGCTGCACAACTGGCCGGAGCTCGCGCCCGGCAAGCCTCGGCATTCCGCTGCGGCTCGCGATGAGTTAATCCATTGGCTCACGCAATACCGCGACGCCATCGGCACGCCAATTTCGATTGTCTTCGATGGGGCCGGCGCACCTCCCGGAACCCCCAAACCAATTTGCACGCCTGAACTGGAAGTTCTGTATTCCGGTGCCGGTCACACTGCGGACGACGTTATCGAACGGGTCGCGAATCGTCTCGGTGCTTTCGGTGAAGTGCTCGTTGTGACCGACGATTTCAAAGAACGCGACACCGTCCTTTCGTTCGGTGGATTTGCCTCGAGTTGTCTCAATTTTATCAACGACATCGAGAGCGCATTGAAAGAACAGCAGCGTGAGATCGTCAACCGAAACCGGCGCGAACGTCAGAAATTCAAATTGCCAAAATGAAGAACCTCCGGATTTGCATCTATTTCCTCTGCGCTGTGATTTTTATCGGACTGCGCGCTTCGTTATTCGCGGCGCCCGACACCACGGCAGCGAATACGAAGGCGCCGGAAAAGCAGGAAGGCCGCTACCTTTTCCTGATTGAAACCAGCGAGGCGATGGACGCCAACAAAGTTGCGCTCAGAAAAGCCATGCGGTCGATCATCGAGTCCGGTCTTAACGGACAAATGAAGTATGGCGACACGATCGGGGTGTGGACTTACAACGATAAATTGAAAACCGATTTCCCGATGATCCTGTGGAGGAACGAGCATGTTCAAGATGTGCAAAGTGCGGTGGATTTTTGGATGTCGAAGCAAAAGTTCGTCCACCGCTCCGACCTCAGCAAAGGGATGCCGCTCTTACAAAGCATTATCAAGGCATCGCAAAAACTGACAATTATTTGGATGACGACCGGCAACGATCAAATCACCGGCTTACCTTTCGCAACTGAAATTGCTGAATTGCAAAAAGAATTCCGCGACGGCTTTCGCAAACAACACATTCCTTTTGTGACATTGCTGGCGGTGCGCAAAGGTGTCATTGCCGACTTCACTGTAAATCCCGGCGACGCCAAACTTCGCTTGCCTGAAGTTATGGAAAAAGAAGCCGCCGCGCCGGTCGTTGTAGCTACCGCGCCGTCTGCGCCGGTGGTCGAAGCGCCGCCCGTTGCGAAGAAGCCACCCTTGATCATTCACGTCGGTCCATCGCCTGAATCGGTTCTCGAGAAATCAAATGCTGCAATCGCCGCGATCAAGGCCGCCGCACAAACCAACATCCCTGCAACTCAACAAACAGCGACAAACGCCACCCCGGTCGCAAAACCAGAGATCACAACGAACGCTCCGGTCGACAAACCAATTGTAACCACACCGCAACCGCTAAAATCCAACGACATCGTAGCTGCTGTCACGGCACCAGTTGCGGCAACCTCCGCACCTGTCGCGGCCATGCCGACAAACGCCATTGTGGCTCCTACAAACCGTGCTTCGAACGCGTCAGTCGTCACATCAAATCCATCCACACCTGCGCCGGTTGTCGTTTCTGTGTCTCAATCAAACGGGATTCTAATCGCTCTTGGTGCAGGAGGGGTTGTCCTACTGGCGGGTATATTTATTTTGTTGCTCGTGAGAAAAGCAAACGCGCCCAAAGGCCCGAGCTTCATCTCGCAATCAATGACCCGCGAACACCTCAACTCAGTCGCATCCAAACCGTCTTCAAATAACCCGGCTGCTCCCGAGTAATCGGAAAATCCGGCGGTTGGGGGACGTAGTGCTGCTGCACGATTTTGCGATTCGCCATAGCAACCGACTGCGCGATGCTTTTAAGATAATCCTCAGGCTTCAGTTTGGCCGCATTCGTCGACGCAAACAGCACGCCGTTTCGTTTGATCAGCGGCAGCGCCGCCGACACCAACTTGCCATAATCCCGTTCAGCCTGAAACGTTCCTTCCTTCGATCGTGAAAAAGTCGGCGGGTCCAACAACACCGCATCAAACAACCGATTCTGTTTCGCCATTCGCCGAAACCAATCAAACGCATCGCCGTAAATGAAATCGTGCTGCGCCGGGTCGAGACTGTTCAGTTGAAAGTTTTCTTTGCCCCAATCCAAATAACCGCGCGACAAATCCAGGCTGGTCACACGATGACCCGCCTTGGCTGCTGCGACGGAAAACGCGCACGTGTATGCGAATGAATTCAAGACCTCGCCACCACTTGGTAATCTAAATTCCGGCGCAACATACCCGGTCAGCAGTCGCGCACGGTTATCTCGTTGGTCCAGGAAAATACCAACCGAATAACCTTCACTGAACCGAATCGCGTATTGCAGCCCGTTCTCGCAAATCGTCCATTGCTGTGGCGCGGCTTCTCCAAAGATGGGCTGCGGCGACGCTTCAACGGCTCCAGCCTTCTGCACCTCTTTCCTGAGCAACTTGTGATAGACGCCGCGACACGCGAGATCGCGCATCAGATTGTTGAGCAAAGTCTGTTGCTGATTAATCAGCGGCCGCTCCGATTGCGCCAGCAACCAATCGCCAAACCGATCAACAAAAAATCCCGCGTTACCATCCGACGCACCGTGAATGACTCGATACGCATTCGTCGACTGCGCATCAATCAACTGGTGCCGAATCGCCAGGCGTGGATTTTCAAAAAAGTTCGGCTCCGCTTTAAAACTAACAACTCGTCCGGTTGCCGGATGTTCAAAGCTAAGTTCCGCCGCGTGCAGACAAAGTCGTGGAGCAGGGGACCCGCCGTAAATCGGATCGCCGAGAATGGGAAATCCGTTTTCCGTCGCATGAACGCGGATCTGATGTGTGCGGCCCGTCAACGGTTGCGCTTCAACCCAAGTCAGTCGCGGATTGTCACCTTGCGGTGGCAGCTTGCGAAAAACCGTCTCGGCCAAATCACCTTTTTCCTTATTGCTCGCGTAACGTTCATTGACGCGCACAAGCTTCGATCGAGCAGTGAATTGCGCAAACGAAACAGCTTTGTCGGTAACAATAATGTAAGCCTTGCGAACGCGTCGTGTCGCGAACTGCGAAGTCAGCGATTTATTCGCCACGCTGGATTTCCCAAAAACCATCAACCCCGAAGTGTCCTTGTCGAGCCGATGAATGATCGCCAGCTTCGCCCAACGCGGGTCGCGGTTTTTGAGCCATTCGTAAATCCCTTCGCCCGCATACGGGCTCGGCGCGTGCGTGTTGAGTCCCGCCGGCTTGTTGATAACCAGTAGGTGTTCGTCTTCAAAGACGACCAATGCGTGCTTGCCCGAATCCGCGTTCATGGACGCGTTAGTTCCCTTTCGCAGTCGAGACGTATTCCAACAAATCAGCCACGTCCTGCTGTTTCAGTCCGGCTTCCAGACCTTCCGGCATCAATGATTGGTTCTGGTTGCGAATACGCGCGATGTTCGAACGTGGCACGACTTCTTCCTTACCGAAAGCCTGACGCACTGTGATGCTCGATGCCGTTTCGTTTCCAACCAATCCAATCAAACTGTCGCCATCTTTCAACTCCACTTCGTAAGCCTGGAATTGCGGCGCGACTTCGCGATTCGGATCCAAAATATTTCCGAGCAACTTCTCTTTACCCGTCGCCTGCACCGTGACGAGGTCCGGCCCGAGCGCATGACCTTCACCGCCCAAGCGATGGCAGGACGAACAACGGTCTTCATACAACTTCTTCCCGTGCATCGTGTCGCCCTTGAGGTTGAGCGCCGCATTAAACTGATTCACCACATCCTGGCGCTTCGCAATATTCAAACCGGCCAAAACTTTGTGGGCCTCTATTCGCACGTTCTTGTCGCGACTGCCGTTCAAGAATTTAATTTGTGCCGTGGTCAATTCCGCACGACCGACGATTTTCTTTTGCACCGCGTCCAACAAAACCAACGCGCGTTGCGGTCGCGCCAACAAAACATTCAATGCCTCCGCACGCACGCGCGGTGTCATCGTCGCCCAACGATTCGTCAGGTCCGGCGCAATCTTCGGACTGGAAAATTTCGCAACGGTCGACAAAGCAGCCAACTGTACTGCTTCCGGTTCATCCAAATTAAGCAACGAAAGCAACTTCGCTCCCACGCGATCGAAACTCGTTTCACCGAGCAATTGAATCGCTTGCACGCGTTGCTTCGGATCTGCCTGTGCATTGGCGACAACCTCCTGAGCCAACGTCATCATCGCCGCCATTT
>JAQGOW010000684.1 GCA_028293405.1 Verrucomicrobiales bacterium | reverse complement strand
GTCGACAGGCGGACGAAGCGATGCGCAGTTTCGGAGGATATCGGCGCCATATCGGTTCTGGAGATTACGCTGGATTGCTGGTGATGATTCTCGCCGCTTTTGCGGCGGTGAATTCGTTCCGCAAGAGCGGGCCATTTTCTGAGCGAGAACGGAGATTCGTGTGGTTCTGGATCGGGGCTGCTTTGTTCTCTCTGATTCTTGCGTACGGCCGCCATGCTTTTCTATATCGGTTCCTATTCGAATTGCCGTACTTCTCGACGACACGAAATCCGATTAAATTTCTCCATGCGTTTTTTGTCAGCGTTGCGATCCTAAACGCCTATGGGGCTGAAGCACTCTGGCGCAATTATCTTCGCGCGCCGGTGCGGGCGTTTGGTGAGTTCGAAAAGCGCTGGATTTATTTCTGGATTGGTGCGGTGGTGGTGGCGGTGTTCGGATTGTTCGTCCTTGTTTCCAAAAAAGAGGAGCTGGTGCATTACCTCACGCTTAGTGGTGTTGTCCCGGGAACGGAATCGCAATTGGCGTCCTTCTGCATTGCGGAAACGATGTGGTTTGTGGTGTTCCTGACTGCGTCAGTTGCATTGATGGCCTTGATTATTCGCGGGATGTGGACGGGCAAGCAGGCAAAATGGGCGCTGGTCGCGATGGGAGTTTTACTGCTTTGTGACGTCGGCCGTGCAGATCGTTACTGGCTCAAATACTATAATTACAAAGAGAAATACGCGCTTAACCCAGTGCTGGATTTCCTGCATCAAGAGCCGTACGAAAAGAAATCCACCGCCAAGCTGATGCCTTTCGGGCACTACGACATCAGCGCTTGTCCCGCGCCGCGCACGCCGTATGACAACAATTTCTACGCCGTTTGCAACGAATGGCTGCAGAACCAATTCCCGTATTACAACATTCAGGCGCTCGATATCGTGCAAGCCCCGCGCACGGCTGAAATGGACAACAACATGGCATCGACGTTTACGCCAAGAACGGCGGCTGAACTGCCGCTCTGCGCGCGTTTGTGGCAGTTGACCAATACGCGTTACATTTTCTGTTGGACAGGATTTTTGACCCGTCCGCTTTATCAAGGTGGGCCATCACTGCAGGGGCTTGATCCGTCTGGGACCGCGTTTCAGGTTCGCACGCGCTTGAATGTTATTCCGGGTCCAGGTGTAACGGTTCCGACGACTTCGGCGGATCTGACGATGGAGGTTGCCGAGAACGGCGAGTTTGCGTTGGTCGAATACACCAACACGTTACCTCGCGTGAAGCTCTATGCGAATTGGCAAACGAACGATGGAGCCGAGTCAACTTTGGCGACATTGAAGTCTCCAACTTTCGACCCCCAAAAGGTTGTGCTGGTTGCGAAGGATACGCCTGTTGCTGCGAAGCCGACGGACGCGGCTGATGCTGGAACGGTGAAAATCCAAGATTATCACCCGAAATACATCAAAATGCAGGCGAACGCGAACGTTGGCTCAGTCTTGCTCCTGAACGAACACTGGAGCCCGAACTGGCGGGTTTGGGTGGACAATAAGGAATCGACGCTGTTGCAGTGCAACTATCTGATGAAAGGTGTTTACGTTGATAAAGGTCAGCACACCGTTGAGTTCAAGTACCATCTGCCGCAGGGAAGTCTCTATGTCACTCTGGCAGGGTGGGGGATCGCAATTCTCGTCGGCGGGTTTGTCATTGTTACGAACCGCCGCAACGGCCAATCCCCGAGTATTGAGGACCCGGCGCCCAAGGATAAGTCTACGACGGCTAAGGTTTAGCCGAGTTTGTTTTTAGTCGCAATTGAAACACAGGATTCCTTTTCGAGAATCCGTGTTCAATCCGTGGCTACGAAGTCTTAGAACAGGCTGTTCACCATCGTGCCGATCACGCTCAGCGGGCCGGTGTCTTCCAGGCTTTCTGTCGCTTTGTCGAGTTTCTGCAATGAGAGCTTCACGTTTTTCAACAGGCTTTCGTCATTCACCAGTTTGCCGACCGAACCTTCGCCGTGGTTAATCTTAAACAGGATCTGATGCAGGTTCGTGAGCGAACCTTCGGCTTCGCGATAAACTTTGTCGTCTTTGATGAACTTGCCGACAGTGCCTTGGCCGCTGTTCACGGCGGCAACGACTTCATTCGCGTTCGTGAGCAACAGACGCGCTTGAGTCACTGCGACGCGCACATCGGCGGCGGTGCCTTGGAAGTTGCTGACCGTGTTCAATGACGTGTTGTAAAGCGCATCGTCCGTCATCAATTTGCCGATGGTGCCTTCACCACGAGCCATGCGGTCGGACACGGTCTTCAGGTTGCCGATGGTTGCGGTGAGCGCGGCGTCATTGTGTTTAACAAAGTCGGTCAGAGGGCCAACGAGTTTCTCGATGCTCTCGCCGCTGAAACTCTTCGTCAGGTTTTGCACGCCGGTTGCAACGTCATCCAACTTGTTCATCAATGCGCTCAAGTCAGCCTGTTCCTGCGTTTGGATAGTTTGACCATCGCCCAATGGCGCACCGGCCGGCGTGCCAAAATCAATCGACACAAAATTTTGGCCGAGCAATCCAGTGAACTTGATCGTCGCTTTGCTGTCGGTTTTAACCTGGCCCTTTTTTTCGAGCTCCTTGTTCAGGTTCAACGTCACCAGCACTTCGGCGTTCGTCAGCACGATGCTCTGCACATTACCGACGCGCACGCCGGCCATGCGCACTTCGGCGCCGGGCTTGAGTTCCTGCACGTTTCGAAAATAGGCGTGGAGCTTGTAGCCCTGTTTGAAAAACGCGAATCCGCCGACGGACTCGAGGATAATGAGAATGACGACCAACGCGAAGGCGACAAATACGCCTATCCGTGTTTCGAGTGATTCTTTCATGGTTGAGCTTTCTTTAAGTATTGGTCAATTCAGCGTGAATAAATGTTTGGATCATCGGATCGCGCGAGTTCTTAATTTCGTTTGGCGTGCCGATAAAACGGATTTTGCCTTCGCTAATCATGGCGATGCGATCGGCGATGCCAAACGCAAGATCACGATCGTGAGTGACAACGAGAATCGTCGGATGCAAGCGGTCGCGCATCTGCTTGATTTGTTCGCCAATGTTTACGGACATGAGCGGATCCAGTTCGGATGTTGGTTCGTCAAAGAGCACGAGTTGCGGATCAATGACAAGCGCGCGCGCGATGGCGACACGCTTTTGCATACCGCCGGACAACTCGCTCGGCGAACGATCTTCGAGGCCTTTCAAACCAACCGCTTCGAGTTTTTCAGCTACAACCCGGGCAATTTCACCAGGTTCCATCAACCGATGCTCAGTTAAATACAACCCGACGTTTTCGCCGACGGTCAGAGACTTGAGCAAAGCGCCGGATTGGAAAACCATCGCAAGGCGATATTTGCTCAGCACTTCGGACCCATGGACCGATTGGCCCGCACTCAAAATCTCGCCGGAATCCGGTTCTTCCAAACCAATGATGTGCTTGAGCAAAACGCTCTTGCCGCTACCGCTCGGCCCCATGATGACGAATGTTTCGCCGGGTTTGACGTCGAACGAAATTCCTTTGAGCACTTCCTCTCCGTTGAAGCTCTTGCGCAAATCGCGCACGGCCACGCTCACATTTCCGTTTCTCTGTTCAGGCGCGCTCATCTATTGAAAGTAAATCAGGAATCGCGTCACGAAATAGTCCAGGATCAGGATGACGACGATCGAGTTGACGACGGCTTTGGTGACGCTACGGCCGATGCCGCGCGGCCCGCCGATTGTTACAAGACCCTGATGGCATGAAATCAGGCCAATGGCAACCGCGAACACAAGTGCTTTGACAAGCCCGTGCACGACGTCCGCCACGCCGATGCCTTCGCGCAGATCGTGGAAGAATGTTTCGACTGGGACGGAGATGCTCGCATTGAAAGTCGAGACCAACGCGCCGCCAAGCCAACCGACCGGTATCGAGAAAACAACCAGAGCCGGCAGCGCAATGACCATCGCAATCATGCGCGGCATGACGAGGTAATTGATGGGGCTAATATTCATCGTGCGTAGCGCATCGAGTTCCTGGTAAACGCGCATCGAGCCGATTTCGGCCGCCATCGCGGAACCGATTCGACCCGCGATCAAAATGGCCATCATCAACGGCCCAAGCTCTCTGCACATCGATAACCCGACCATTCGCCCAAGCACGCCGGACAATCCGCGTTCGACCAGAGTAGGTCCGGTTTCCAGTGCCAACACGCCACCGATGAACAGAGACAAAATGCAGACCATCAGCAAACTGGCGTTGCCAATTTCGAAAAGCTGATCATACACCTTCTTGCGTTCGAGCCAGGCCTTTGGAAGAGCCTGGAGCGTGCGCCAGAAGAGCATTATGATTTGGCCAATGTTGTAAAACATACAAACTAGAAGGTAGAACTTAGGAGATAGAAGCTAGAATGTCATCTTCGACCTTCAGGTTTTGTGGTTTTGCCGAACGGAATGTAAAACACCCGGACGCTACGCCCGTCCAGGCTCGATTGAGATTGGAACAGGCCGAAAAAGAACGAAACCTTTTTCGACACCACCATCTGCTTGGAGTCGCTCTCGAGACTCGGTTTCGTCTGCACTTCGCTTCGATACAAATTCCACAATAACGATTTGGTTTTCACGCCAGTCTTGCGATTCTCCTCGGCGCGCCACAACGAGTAAACAGGAGAATACTCGCGCACTACGCTGGTGTTGTTCGGTAGCAGCGGCTCGATGATCGATAGGACCTGCAAGTAGCTTCGACCCTCCATATCGCGCCGATACGTGTAGAACGGCCAAAAATCGACGCGACGATATTGCTCCTGCGTCTGCGTATTTTTCTCGGTAATGTCGGAGTACAAAAAGTACAGCACCCGCGTGCGCACGCGATCAAGCGGATCGGAATGAATCCGTCTTTGCGTCCAAAGGATCCAGCCATACCAATGGCTTTCCAGGCCGTTGGTGCTGGTCGCATGACTGTAAATTGGCCAAACGCGATCAATCGTTTTGCTGCCGCTCGCTTGAACGTAGAGCGGCCAAAACCAATCGCTTTCGTGATACCCGGCCGCGCGGTCATCAGTGATGGTGTGCCCGAACGGCCAGCCCCAGGATTTCGAATAACGATTCGATGAATAATAAACGTTATAAAAAGGAACCAACGTTTTGCGGTACTCGGGATTGTCGGTCCCGATTCCCATCACGTCGTGAAAGTAAAAGGGCCAGAGGATAAACGTGTGATCGTAACCGCCGATTTTCTCCACTTCATCGACGGCATTGGTAAAATAAGTCAGCCCTTTGACATTGTGCCCGTAGAGCGGCCAAACCTGCCAGCCGTGCATGTTATTGCCCTGGCGTGTGTCGAAAATCGGATACAGATAATTATGCACCTCGATGTCTTTTTTCCGCGTTTTGGAATAGAGCGGGAACATGACAAAACGGATGTCATCGCGGAATAAGCGATTAACCAAGTGCCCATAAAAAGGGAAAAGCGCCGTATAATTCAGGTTCGTATCCGCCGCGCGTTGCTGGAAATAAATCGGGAACAACGTGAACCGTCTTTTCTGCACATCTTCTTGCGTCGGGCCACCCGCGAAACTGAACAATTGAAATAACTGCCAACGGTAATTTTTGCCGTACCAACGCACGGTTAGGAATGGATATAATATATCCGTTTCGGTCGCTTCCACGGACGGATCGCTCCAGCGATCGAACAACGGCGGAATACCCCAGAGGTGCTCTGTTTCGACCTGTTGCGTATAGAAAAACGGCGCGACCGCGTCCGTGCGCCAACCGTCCTGGAGGGTCAGGTGATAATGCGAATACGCCGGCCCATTGATGACTTCGCGCTGGCCTTCCGCGGCACTCGCGACGACAACGCAGGCGAAAAGCAAGGCTGTTGAGATTTTGAACACGTGGACTCTACTTAATTGACTGGGGCGAATACTAAGTTCCTCGCGCCCGTCGTCAATATTCAAAGGAACGACGCGAGGGCAGGGAGGCGCACTCCCAAAGGGCCAAACCACGGTTTCCCGTTGCTCACGCGGAAAATGCGCGATACCGTATTGCGCAGTGACCGCTGTAGACAGTATCGGAATTATTGCCGGCAACCGCAGTTTGCCTCTCCTTTTTGCCCGACAGGCGCGCGCGATGGGAATCAAACGCATTGTTGCGCTCGCGTTCGAAAACGAAACCGATCCCCAACTCGCCGCCCTCGTCGACGACATCGTTTGGCTCAAAGTCGGTCAGCTCACCAAAATGATCGATGCCTTCAAGGACCGGGGTATCAAGCAATGCGTCATGCTCGGCCAAATCGCGCCCCGTAATCTTTTTGATATTCGTCCTGACCTCCGCGCCTTGGGCGTGTTGCTGAAGATTAAGGAAAAAAACGCGCACACAGTTTTCGGCGCGCTCATTGATGAACTGCGCAAAGACGACATTGAAGTGATCGAAGCGCTTCCGTGGCTTCGCCCGATTATGCCTGGCGTTGGCTTTCATTTCGGTCCGAAGTTGACCGATGAACAACGCGCCGATGTCGCCTTCGGCCTAAAAATGGCTAAAGAAATTTGCCGCCTCGAAATCGGCCAAAGCGTTGTTGTAAAAGACGGCGCGGTTCTGGCCGTGGAAGGTTTCGAAGGAACTGACAATTGCCTTCGACGCGGCGGCGAACTTTCCGGCAACGATCGCGGCGCAGTCGCCGTCAAAGTTGCGCGCGATAAGCATGACACGCGCTTCGATGTTCCCTGCATGGGCGCCCGAACTATTCAAGTTTGTGCGGAAGCTGGTATTTCTGTCCTGGCATTCGAACCCGGGATGACTCTTTTGCTCGACCGAGAAGAAGTCGAACAGCTTTGCAAGAAGCACAAGGTCGCGCTGACGACGGTTTAAATCTCCGTGGCAATCCGCGCGCTCGGTGGTTATTCTCCGGAAAATGAGAACCAAAGCGGAAATCGTCAAAAACTGGCTGCCGCGATATACGGGCACTGAGCTCGCCCAGTTCGGCAAATACATCCTCCTGGTTAACTTCAGCAATTACGTCCAGATGTTCGCCAAGCGCTTCAAAACCGAAGTGCGCGGCGCGGATCGTCCGATGCCCAACGCCACCGCCGAAGGCATTACCATCATTAACTTCGGCATGGGCAGCGCAAGCGCGGCCACCGTCATGGACCTCATCACCGCAGTCGAACCCAAAGCCGTCCTCTTCCTCGGCAAATGCGGCGGGCTGAAACAAAAAAACAAATTGGGCGATCTGATTCTGCCGATCGCCGCGATTCGCGGCGAAGGAACTTCGAACGACAATTTCCCGCCGGAAGTTCCCGCGCTCCCGGCGTTCAGCTTGCAAAAAGCCGTTTCCACCACGATCCGAAATTACGGCCGCGACTACTGGACCGGTACAATTTACACAACCAACCGCCGCGTCTGGGAACATGACGTCGCCCTAAAGCGTTATTTGCGAAAAGTCCGTTGCATGGGCATCGACATGGAAACCGCCACGATCTTCATCACCGGCTTCGCCAACGAAATCCCCACCGGCGCGTTGCTCTTGGTTTCAGATCAACCGATGGTTCCCGAAGGCGTCAAAACAACGACGAGCGATCAAAAAGTCACCACCGAATTTGCCGAAGCCCACATGCGCATCGGCATCGACTCCTTGCGTCAATTAAAGAACAAAGGCCTGACCGTCAAGCATTTGAAGTTCTAGGGGGCCGACGAACGCGTTCGCCGCCTAAATCAATTATTGACGCCCTCTACAGAAGGTTTAAAACCCAGCTGTGGAGTTTACGGTGTAATTGCATTATGCTACCAGCGCCTAACTTTGCAGTAGTAGCAGCAGGTCTAAAATACATGGCCACATCTTCGTTTTCTAATAAGAAGACCCTCGGACTCGAGACGGTCGAACCCGCGGTCACGCCCCATACCGAAAGTTCGGCCTCCCCCTTTCTTAAAAAACCCAAGCTGACCAGTTCCAAAGCCAGGAAGCGGGACATCCCCGAGGGTCTTTGGACGAAGTGCAAAAAGTGCGCCAGCATGATTTACGACAAGGAGCTCGACGAGCACCTGAAGGTTTGCACGAAGTGCTCCTACCATTTCCCGATCGCCGCGCGCGAACGTATCCATGCGCTCGTCGAAACGTGTTCGTTTGAAGAAATGGACGCGGATATGGAAGCGGTCGACATGCTCAAGTTTACCGGCGTCGCGCCATACACCGCGAAACTCGAGGCTTATAAAAAGAGCACCGGCCTAAAAGACGCAGTTTGCACCGGCATCGGACGCATTGGCAAACACCGCATTGCTCTTGGCGTGATGGATTTTGGATTTCTCGGCGGCTCGATGGGTTCCGTTGTTGGTGAAAAATTAACACGTCTCATCGAAGCAGCCACCGACAAAGGTTTGCCCGTCATTATTTTCTCCACCAGTGGCGGCGCGCGCATGTATGAAGGCATGTTCAGCCTCATGCAAATGGCCAAAACCTGCGGCGCATTGGCCTACCACGCCAAAGCTCGCCTGCCTTACATCAGCGTCCTCACCGACCCAACATACGCTGGCGTCATGGCCAGCTACGCGAGTGTCGGTGATTTAATCATCGCCGAACCCGGCGCGATGATCGGCTTCGCCGGCCCGCGCGTCATCAAGGACACCACTCAGGCCGAACTACCGCCCGGTTTCCAAACCGCAGAATTCCTTTTGGAACACGGCGTCATCGACGCCATCGTCCCGCGGCTCGAAATGAAAATGCGCCTATCCTACTACTTGGATTATTTGATGGAAGGCCGCGAACAATTCGCGGCTCTGGGCTAAGTAGTTCCGCAGGCCGTTCCTGCTTTTGCCTCTCAAACCTCTGTGTCTCTGTGCCTCTGTGGTGAACTATCCCGTTCCCACTCTGAGCTTCTCCGCAATCTCCTTCGGCACCCGTTTGGGCTTCTCCTCCCGCGTCGTGCAAACATGCTTCGTCACCGCCTCGATGACAACCGTCCCGTCCTCCTTCAAGATACGCTGCCCAAAACTTATTCGCACCCCACCGCATTCCGCCACCCAGACTTCCGTGATGAGCACGTCATCATATCGCGCCGGCGACTTATAAGAAATCTCCACCCCGATCACCGGAAAAATCGTGTCCTGTTCCTGCAACACCCCGAGCGGCATTCCCAGACTCCGGGCAAACTCCCCGCGCGCCGCTTCCAGAATATCAAGATACCGCGCGTAATATATATGATTGCCCACAGTGCATTGCGCATACGTCACGCGGCACGAATATCGAAAAACATTTGCTGTCATCTCTTAGGGCAAGTTCATACCACCACTGCCGGTTGTTGTCATCTTTCCTCAATGTGTTTCCTAGGGCTGACGCATCTAATTGATCGCGGAGTGCGCCCGTCCCGAGCGCAGCGAGTCGAAACGGAACA
>JAQGOW010000683.1 GCA_028293405.1 Verrucomicrobiales bacterium | reverse complement strand
CGACTGTTGTTTTAGTGATTAGTTGGGTGCTGGTTTTAATCGCGCGTGGTGGAGATCTTCAGCTTGGCGCATTGTCACGGCGCACATGGGTCTTCTTAATTCTCTCGGGTGTAGCTACTGGTCTTTCGTGGTTGTGCTATTTTCGGGCTTTGCAACTGGGGCCGGCTTCGAAAGTTGCGCCGATTGATAAATTGAGTGTCGTTTTCGTTTTGGTTTTTGCGGCCATGTTTTTGCGCGAGCCGGTGACCTGGACGCAGTGTGTTGGTGGAGCGTTGATCTTGATCGGAGCTGTGATTTTGGCGGTTTGAGTCCCAACTCTGACCGACGGGCTTGCGTTTATTTTTGTAGCGTCTCAACACGCGAGCCGATACGATAGGCTGACTAATCACAACCAAAGATGAACAGCCCGGCATGGGTCGGGAATGCATATTATATGGCACTTAGTCCCAAACTGGGGCCCGAACAAGCGGCAGCCAACATGGCTGACATCGCCCCCCGCTTTACTCCACAAGAATCTCTGATCGAAGCGAACCGTTGTCTGTTCTGCTTTGATGCCCCGTGCATCCAGGCGTGCCCGACCGGTATCGATATCCCGAGTTTCATCCAAAAGATTGCCAATGGCAATTTGACCGGCTCGGCGCGAACGATTCTCAGCGCAAATATTCTGGGCGCAAGTTGCGCGCGGGTTTGTCCGACTTCGGTCCTTTGCGAAGGCGCGTGCGTCGTGCTTGATCGCGAAGGCAAGGCGGTTCAAATCGGACGCTTGCAGCGTTACGCGACTGATCACGTTTACGACAACAAGATCCAAGTGCTTAAACCCGCGACGACGAAGTCCGGCAAAAAAGTTGCGGTGCTAGGCGGTGGTCCTGCGGGACTGGGTTGCGCCGCGGAGTTGGCGCAGCTTGGACATGAAGTCACGATTTTCGAAAAGAAGGCGCAAGGCGGCGGGCTCAACACCTACGGCATCGCTTATTATAAAATGCCGCCAGAGGTGAGCTTGGCAGAAGTCGAGTTGGTGAAAAGTCTCGGCGTGCAATTCAAGTTTGGGGTCGAGATCGGTAAAGACATTCAGATTGCCGATCTCGAGGAACAATTCGACGCAATTTTTGTTGGGCTTGGTTTGGGACGCGGTCATCAGATGAATATTCCCGGCGAGAATTTGCCCGAAGTTGTTCAGGCGTTGGATTTCATCGAGAAGCTGCACACCACGCCTTTGCACAAAGTGGCGGTGGGTGCGCGCGTGGCTGTTATCGGCGGTGGCAATACTGCGATCGACGCAGTGACGCAGGCCAAGCGACTTGGTGCGGAGAAGGCGATGTTGATTTATCGCCGCACGCAAAACGAAATGTCGGCCTACGATTTCGAACAGGAACTCGCCAAGACTGATGGCGCTGAATTTATGTTCAACGCGGCACCTATCGAAGTGATTGCGGATTGTGATGGTCACGTTGCCGGACTTAAGTTGGCGCGCACAAAAATCGTCGATGGCAAAGCGGAAATTATTCCTGGCCAGGAATGGGTTGAGCCTGTCGATATGGTCATCAAGGCGATTGGTGAACCTAAACAGGTTGATTTGCTCAAGCGTCTTTTCCCCAAGCTGGAATTGGATAAGCGCGGCGCGATTGTTTACGACCGCGCGACTGGCGCAACGAATTTGCCGAAGGTTTTTGCCGGTGGCGATTGCGCCAATGGCGGTCGCGAAGTGGTCAATGCGGTCGGCGAGGGCAAGAAGGCTGCTCGCGGCATGCATGCGATGTTCGTCAATCAGAAGGTTGTCGGGCCGGTGCAGGACTCGCGTCTGGGTGTGAAAACCGCGCCGGTTGGTTCGGGTTTGGACAAACCGATTCGCGTGCCGGAATTGGAAAAGGAATTCGCGAAGCAAGCAGCGGCGGCTCATTAATCTCTAACCTCAACCCAATACTGTTATGGCAGATCTCTCGATTAACATTGCCGGAATCAAATCCCCCAATCCGTTCTGGGTCGCGTCAGGACCACCGGCGAACACAGCGTATCAGGCTCATCGCGCGTTCGACGCAGGGTGGGGCGGCGTGGTTTGGAAGACAATTGGCGATCCGGTCGTCAACGTGTCGTCGCGCTACTCGGCGCTGAATTCCGGCACGACGCGCATGGTTGGTTTGAACAACATTGAGTTGATCAGCGACCGTTCGCCTGAAACGAATTTCCGCGAAATCGCCGAAGTGAAAAAGCGGTGGCCGAATCACGCGGTGATTGCGTCGTTGATGGTGGACACGCGTGAACGTTGGCATGAGTTCGTAAAGCGCTCGGCGGATTGTGGTGCCGACGGTATCGAATTGAATTTCGGTTGCCCACACGGCATGTGCGAACGCGGGATGGGCTCGGCTGTTGGCCAACAACCGGCGGTTGCTGAGAAGATCGTTAGTTGGGTGATGGAAGCGGCGACGATTCCTGTGATCGTGAAGCTGACACCGAATATTACTGATGTGACCGCTGCTGCGCGCGCCGCAAAACGCGCCGGTGGGAATGCGATTTCGTTGATCAATACGATCAACAGCATTACGCAGGTGAACCTGGATAATCTTTGTCCCGAACCATTCGTCGGCGGGTTGAGCTCGCACGGTGGCTATTGTGGGCCTGCGGTGAAGCCGATCGCTTTGAACATGGTGCAGAGCTGCGCGGCGGATCCGGATGTGCGCTTGCCGATTTCGGGCATTGGCGGTGTGCAGACGTGGCGTGATGCCGCGGAGTTTATTGCGCTCGGTTCTACGAGCGTTCAAGTCTGCACCGCGATCATGCACTACGGTTTTCGTATCGTTGCCGACATGAAAGATGGTTTGAACGACTATCTGGATTCGAAGGGCATGAAGAGCGTGATGGAGTTGGTCGGCAAAGCTGTGCCGACGTTGCAAAAGTGGGAAACGCTCGATCTGAATTACAAACGCATCGCGAAGATCGATTACAACAAGTGCATCGGTTGCAACTTGTGTTACATCGCGTGCGAAGACGGTGCGCATCAAGCGATCGCTTTGGTTCCGCCGAATGGGCATGGGCTCGGACCGGGCCGCGTGCCGGGAAAACCGGTGCCGGAAATCAAAGAGCACGAATGCGTTGGTTGCAATCTGTGCTCGCTGGTGTGCCCGGTTGATAATTGCATTAATATGACAACGATCCCGACGGGTCGCGAACATATGAGCTGGAGCGAATACCAGGGGCGTGTCGCTCGTGGTGAAATGCAGCCGATTCCTCCGCATCCGTAAATTTTTTATCATGACCAAGACTCTGACTCCTTGCCCCGCTTTTATCGGCGGGGAATGGCGCACTCTTAAGACGAGCGCTGTTAATCCCGTTTATAATCCGTCCACCGGCGAAGTGATTGCCGAAACGCCGATGGGTAGCGCGAAAGATGTTGATGAAGCGGTGCAGGCTGCTGCTGCGGCGTTCCCGGATTGGTGGGAGACTCCCGCGATTGAACGTGCGCGCATTTTGTTTCGGTTCCGTGCATTGCTCGAAGATAACTTTGAAGAAATCGTCCGGCTTAACACGCGCGAACACGGCAAGACCTGGGTGGAGTCGCGCGGTGATGTGAAGCGCGGGATGGAGATGGTGGAGTTCGCTTG
>JAQGOW010000646.1 GCA_028293405.1 Verrucomicrobiales bacterium | reverse complement strand
AATTCCCAGCGGCGATAATCCTTTTGGCCGACTACGTCGTTGCGTCCAACGCGGGACGTAACCCAATTTTCAAATTCCCAACCGCCTTTCGGCATGGTCTCGGGTTCGTAGGTGTAGGTGAAAAGTCGTTCGTTAGCAGAAGCACTGAGCAGACCTGCACTGAGGACCGCCAGCATCGGTAGCACTTTTTTCATGTTTCGGTTTCGATCTTCGGTTTTGTTCCAATTGAGACTGAGTCTCATGTGCCAAGACTATTGAGACTGAGTCTCATTGTCAAAGAACAATTGTTTACCGAATTTGGCGAACCATGAACAATTTTTGGCCTCAGGTAAGAAGCGCCACCGCTTGCGTGCGGATTTCGTTTTCCGCTTTGCTCTTCCACGGAAGTGCAGCAAAAGGGAAATCGATCTGCACATCAAGGTTTTGATCGTCGACGACGAGACGGCCTTCCACGAGAAAACCGACCGCCCGGAAGCTATAGCTACCCACGTTGGCGTCCCACGATTCCTTCAAATCGCTGACGCCGCCGACTTGCGGTCGCGCCTGGGCGATGAATCCAATAATCCTCTTTTTGGCCTCATCTGCTTCGAGACCGTGCGAGATTGATAAGCTAATCCTCGGCATGAGCCTTATTGTAGCAGAAAACCCTGATTCCGCCAGTGGCGCAGCCGAAACGTGTTAGTTCCTGAAGTCACCTGATTTACGCGTTAAACTGCAAATAACCTTCACATTTTTTTGTCGGCTCATCATAGTTTGCGTGCATCCAAATGATTCGCATTTTTGTCAGCGCCTTTCTGCTGATTTCGATTGGGGTGGCTACGGCAACCTCGGCCGATGACCTGGAGTTTTTCGAAAAGAAGATCCGACCCGTGCTGGTGGCGCATTGCTATTCGTGTCATAGCGCCGAAGCAAAAAAGCTCAAAGGCGGCCTCAAACTGGATTCGCGTCGCGATATCCTGAACGGCGGCGAAAACGGACCGGTTGTTGTGCCGGGCAATGCTGAAGCGAGTCCGTTGATCGAAGCCGTTCGCTACAAAAATCCCGACCTGCAAATGCCGCCTCCGAAAAAGGGCAAACTTTCGGAGGAACAGATTGCCGATTTAGTCACGTGGGTAAATGCCGGCGCGGCTTGCCCCGAAACTTCAACGACGGGCCCTTCCCCAACCAGGAAACATTGGGCCTTCCAACCTGTCGGTTCGCCGATTACGCCGAAAGTCGTGAACAAGAAATGGGCAAAGACTCCCGTTGATTCTTTCATCCTCGCGAAGCTCGAAGAAAAAAAGCTGCAACCTTCCTCCCAAGCCGACCGCCGCACGTTGATTCGACGCGCCACTTATGATCTGACCGGGCTTCCGCCGACGCCCGAAGAAGTTGACGCGTTCATTAAAGACCGATCAACGAATGCTTATGAAAAGGTCATCGATCGGTTATTGGCCTCACCCGGCTACGGAGAACGTTGGGGTCGCTACTGGCTCGATGTCGCGCGTTACGCCGACACAAAAGGTTACGTATATGGCGGTCGTGAGGAGACGAAGTTCGTGCAATCAGCCGCCTATCGCGATTGGGTGATTCGTTCGTTCAACGAAGATTTGCCCTACGACCAGTTTCTCAAACTCCAGATCGCCGCCGACCAAATGGATGCGGAACGAAACGCTCTCGCCGCCATGGGTTACCTCACCATGGGCCGCCGATTTCTCGGCGTTGTGCATGACATTATCGACGATCGCATCGACGTCACGATGCGCGGCATGCAAGGGCTGACGGTCGGTTGCGCGCGCTGTCACGATCACAAGTTCGACCCAATCCCGACCAAGGATTATTACTCGCTCTACGGTGTATTCGCCGGTTGTAACGAACGAACTGTTGCTTTAGATGCGCCGACCATTCCGGCCAAGGCCTATTTGGATTACGAAACCGAACTCAAAAAACGCGAGGACAAATTCACCGCGACCTTCCACGACAAATGCGAGCAACAGGCCAAACGTTTTCGCGCCAAAACCAAAGAATATCTTCACGGCGTGTTGAACTCTGAAAAATTCGAGACAGAAGTTTTTTATTCGTTCGTCACCGCTGACGACGTCAACCCGGTGGTGGTGCGGCAGTGGCAAGGTTATATCGTTTCCAAAGCAAAAGACTCTCCGGTTTGGGGAACCTGGCACGCCTACGTCGCTGCGGCGAAAGCAAAGAAGCCTTTGAGCTCGGTGACAATTGCGACGAACAAAATAAACCCGCTCGTCTCGCAGGCATTCAAGACGAATGTACCAAAATCGTTGCACGAAGTCGCCGACCGTTACGGCGAACTGTTCCTCACGATTGAAAAGAAATCACAGGACGGCAAAACGCTTTCGTCGGACGAAGAAGAATTGCGCCAGGTTCTCTATGGAGCTGATTCACCCGCCGTCGTTCCACCCGGCGCGATCGTCGACATGGAATGGTATTTCGATGAAGCGAGTCGGGTCGAACTGGGCGGTCTGCAAGTCCAGATCGATCAATGGATGATTCAATCGCCCGGCTCACCGCCGCACGCGGTCATCCTGGAAGACCGCGTCGTGCAAAAACCTGCGCACGTTTTCAAACGAGGCAATCCCGCCAACAAAGGTGACGAAGTCCCCCGACAATTCTTAGAAATATTGAGCGGCCCGGATCGCAAGCCGTTTACCAAAGGCAGCGGCCGGTTGGAACTCGCCGAAGCCATCGCCAACACAAACAATCCGTTAACCGCACGCGTCATGGTCAATCGCATTTGGCTCCATCATTTTGGCGCAGGACTCGTGCGCACGCCGAGCGACTTCGGCACCCGCAGCGAACCCCCGAGCCATCCGGAACTGCTCGATTGGCTCGCCCGCTACTTCATGGACAACAGTTGGTCAGTCAAAAAGTTGCATCGAGTGATAATGCTGTCCGCGACGTATCAGCAACGTAGCGACGACCCTGCCGACACAAAGATTTCTCAAGTCGATCCAGAAAACCGGCTGCTCTCGCATATGAATCGCGAGCGGCTCGATTTCGAATCGATGCGCGATTCATTGCTCGCTGTTTCAGGACAGCTCAATGCGAAACTCGGCGGCACCAGCGAAGAACTGTTCAAAGCGCCTTACAGCAAACGTCGCTCAGTTTACGGTTTCATCGATCGCCAATTCCTCCCTGGTGCGTATCGCGTGTTCGATTTCGCCAATCCCGACATGCACAATCCGCAACGCTCTGAAACGACCGTCCCGCAGCAAGCGTTGTTCCTGATGAACAGTCCGTTCGTCATTGAGCAGTCGCGTGCCTTGGCTGCGCGTGCGCATGGAAGTGATAAGGAACAAATCCGTCAACTGTACAAAATCGTTTTCCAACGCGAACCAACCAGCAAACAATTGCACGACGCGCTTTCATTTATTCATTCGGCTCAAAACGAAGCAACGAACGCACCACCAAAACCTCCGCTGGGCGAATGGCAATACGGCTATGGCGAATTTGACGCCGCGTCGAAGAAACTAAAAAACTTCGCCACCCTGCCCTATTTCAACGAGGAAGCATGGCAAGGTGGCGCTATGTGGCCGGATGCAAACCTTGGTTGGGCACAACTGACCGCCAACGGTGGACATGCCGGCAACGACCTGCAGCACGCCGTGATTCGTCGTTGGGTGTCGCCGATCGACGGAACCGTCGCTGTGCATGGAAAAATCGTGCACGAACGCGCAGCAGGCGAAGGTATAAAAGCCAAAATAATCTCCAGTCGTCACGGCGTGCTGAAGGAATGGACGCTGCACAACACCTCGGCCGAGGGCGACATCACTTCGATCGCAGTGAAAAAAGGCGACACGCTGGATTTCTTCGTGAGCATCGCAGTAACACTCAACAGCAATGATTTTCAGTGGTCGCCCGTGATTGAGGCCAAAGGCAAAGAATTTACCGACGCCAACGGCTACGCCAAAGAATGGAATGCCAAACGCGAATTTGGCGGCACACCCGCGTTGCCCGGCAAGCCGCTCAGCGCTTTGGAGAAATACGCGCAGGTCTTGCTGCTTGCGAACGAGTTTATGTTTGTGGATTGAACCGGATGTGAGTGCTAGGATTTGAACAATGTCCCATCACCGACCACGATTGGAAGATGCGTTTCTGACGCGCCGACAATTTTTGCGTCGCTGCGGAATGGGCATGGGCGCGCTGTCGCTCGCCGGCTTGTTGGGTGAAACGGGAATTCTGGTGCCCTCGGCGCACGCGGTTGATGCCAGCAATCCACTCGCGCCGAAGCTTCCGCATTTTCCGGGAAAAGCAAAACGAGTCGTTCACTTTTTCCTCAACGGCGGTCCCTCGCACGTCGACACCTTCGATCCAAAGCCGTCGCTCGCGAAGTACGCCGGTAAATCCTTGCCCGGCGAATACATCAAAACCGAACGCAAAACCGGCGCGGCCCTGCCCTCGCCGTTCAAGTTTCAAAAATACGGTCAAAGCGGTATCGAAGTCAGCGAACTGTTGCCGAACATGGCGCAGTGCGTCGACGACATGACGATCATTCGTTCGATGGTGGCCGAAGTGCCCAATCACGAACCGTCGCTCATGTTGATGAATTGCGGCGATGCCGTGCAAAGTCGTCCGAGTTTCGGTTCGTGGACGACCTACGGCCTCGGCACGGAAAACCAGAATCTACCCGGTTTTATTTCCATGTGTCCCGGCGGTTATCCCGTGAAAGAAACGGACAACTGGCAATCCGGTTTTCTGCCCGGCACCTATCAAGGCACCTACATCGATTCGCAGTTCACCAAAATCGAGAAGCTCATCGAGAACATTCGCAGCAACCAAACCTCGCTCACTGATCAACGCCGCCAACTTGATCTGCTCCATCAACTCAATGAAGAACACGAGCAACGCCGCAAGCAAGACGCTCGACTCGAAGCGCGCATCCAATCCTTCGAACTGGCCTATCGAATGCAAATGGACGCCGCCGATGCCTTCGACATTTCCAAAGAACCGCAATCCATTCGCGAGCTTTACGGTGACGGCGTGCATGGGCGGCAGACGTTAATCGCGCGTCGTTTACTCGAGCGCGGCGTGCGCTTCGTCCAACTCTGGCACGGTGCCGGCCAACCGTGGGACAACCACACCAACATCGAAGCCGGCCATCGCAGTCTGTGTAAAGAAATCGACCAACCCGCCGCCGCACTCATTAAAGATCTGAAACAACGCGGCATGTTGGAAGACACGTTGATCGTTTTTTGTGGCGAATTCGGCCGCACGCCAACTGTCGAATTAAACGCCGCTGGCAAACCCGACAACGGCCGCGACCATAATCCATTTGGATTTACCGTCTGCCTCGCCGGTGGTGGCGTGAAAGGCGGCACGGTTTACGGCGCAACGGACGAGTTCGGATTCAAAACCGTGGAAAACAAAGTCCACGTTCACGATCTGCACGCAACACTGCTACATCTGCTCGGTTTCGATCACGAGCGCTTCACCTACCGTTACGCCGGTCGCGATTTCCGCCTGACCGATGTGTCCGGACGCGTCGTTAAAGAAATCTTCGCCTGACCGTGAATCGTCAACGGCACTTACGTGTCACCTCACGCCTATCCGCAACGTTCCGTTCCATTGACTATCGGCGACTTCGCAACCTTCCAGAAATGATCGACTAAAGCCAACGTATCGACCATTTGCTGGATGCCGGTAGGTTTCAGGAAATACGCATTTGCACCCAGTTCATAGGCACGACGAACGTCCTGATCGCGGTCGGAATCCGAAAATGCAACTGCCGGGATAACGCGACATTCCTGATGTTTGTAGAGCCAGTCGAGCACATCGAAGCCATCGGTGCGCGGCAAACGCAAATCAATCAGGAGCCAGTCCGGAAACGGAAATTTCGTGCGGTCAGCATACATTCCATTCGCCTGCAAGTATCTAATCGCCTCATCGCCATGATTGACGAACGTGTATGACGAGATACCGATACGTTTGAACGCATGTTCGTAAACAAAGATTTCCTGAGGATTATCCTCAGCGACGAGGATATGCGTGCTACGCGCCATGTAGGAACCTGCCTCACACAATCGCGCCAGCAATACTGGTTTTCTTGTATTCGTCGCTAAGGGCGGCAGGGACACTTCAGCCGGAACCCACAGTGTTCCACGAATGTCGTTCCGCACTTAAGGCGTTAGCGGACGCACCGCTTGGATGCGGTAGAAACGCGATGGTGCGTTCGTATCGCCATAGCCAACGCTGGTCGTTGCTCCGCCCGAGCCAAACAAACCCACACCGCTGTCCACCCAGCTCAGGTTCAATTGCAATTCCTTTTGGATGTAATAATAGCGATTGGGAACACTCGTCCACGTGAACGCTGCCGCTGTCCCGCCAGGATTGAAGTCC
>JAQGOW010000544.1 GCA_028293405.1 Verrucomicrobiales bacterium | reverse complement strand
CTCGTGCCGCTGCTTTACGTTTTAGCGTGTCCCAAACTTGTACAAAAATCGCTGGTATCGTCATGGCCATGATTTTCAGATCAAGCCACACCGACTTCTTCTGGCAATAGTCCAGGTCCAAATCGATCATCTCTTCGAAAGTCGTCCGGTTCTTCCCGTTCACCTGCCACAAACCCGTCAAACCGGGCAACGTGGCGCAACGCCCACGATGACGCGGCAAATAGCGCTCATATTCATACGGCAAACACGGACGCGGCCCGACCAAACTCATCTCGCCCTTCAGCACGTTAATAAGCTGAGGCAATTCATCCAAACCCGTTGCTCGCAAAATCCGACCGAATGGAATCACCCGGTTATCGTGCGTATCCAGTTTCGTCATCGGTTGGTTCGAAGAAATCAAATCGGCTAAATGCGCCGCATGCACTTGCGTCTCAGCATTCACGTGCATCGTACGAAACTTCATGCAGTGAAAATTCTTGCCGAGGTACCCAACGCGCTCTTGATAAAACAACACAGGGCCCCGCGATGCGATTTTGACAATCAACGCAATCAGAAGTCCAACCGGCAAAACAATCGGTGCGGCCAGCACGATGCAAGTGAAATCAACGCCCCGTTTCCAGGACGGGATTTTGACAAAGTTCCCTTCTTGTTCAACAGGTTGCGTGGATGATGTATGAAAACACTTCATGACTTGGGCCTTGTAGTTAAAGGCGGAAAAGCGATGTAAATTCCCCGGGAAATCGGGGCCTACAAACTCCGTTAGTAAAGGTGTTCTTTGAGGACCTGGTGGATGCCTTAGTTAGGTCCTGCGTGGTTCTTTTTTCAAACTGACGTGTCTCAGTCCCGTGGGGTTTGCTTTTTTCGTTTCCGAAATCGTTTCAGGGAAGGCTCCGCACTTGTAGGAAAACGGTTTGTCTTCCAACTTTTCAACTCGGCGCCCAATTAGCGTCTGAATCACTGACTATTTATGTTGCGACAAACTGGCCGCCACCGAGATCAACCCGGCCGCTGCCAATGTCGGCACCAGATCGGCAATACGCCGCTCTGTCTTCAAACTGACTCGGTCCACCTCAGCCACAGTAGACCTGCCCAAAAAATCTAATAAAACCTGCACGCGTTGCTTCGCCGGCAACACCCGCAAAACAACTCCGTTCATCCCCATAAATGCCCCGCCGGCTACAGTTACTTCCGTGCCGGAATTTAAGGCATCTTCAACCACCAACGGCTCATCGTTCCGAAAGCATTCCGTAAGTTCCTCGATAACGCTATCAGGCACAGTCGCAATTTTGTCCCCAAATCGCACTAAGCTGCTCATCCCGGAAACATACCGAATCTCATCGGCTTTTTCCTCAACGTTACACCGGATAAAGATGTAACACGGGAACAGCGACTCCACGACCCGCACGACTCCGCGCTGGGTCGACCGCTCCAACCGCAAACGCGGATGGAACACACGCAATCCATGGTTTCGGCTCAAGTTCGCCGCCACGAGTTGTTCGTGTTTTGGTTTTGTGCGTGCGCAATACCACGCTTCAGATACCAGCTGCATGATCCGGATTTGGTTTAATTCCGCCCGTCGCGTTAGTTCCTAACGTGGCACGACACCACTGCTCAGCTCGTGTTTCGGTCTCTTCCGGTGCCACTTGCTCAAAAGCACACCGGATTGCGTGTACTGGAGTTTTTCCAGTAAAGGCCGACTATAGTCAAAAAAAACGCGCAGTTGCAACACCTAATTTACAAAAACGGGACACTTAAACAGCTGTTTTTGTAGGGGCAAGCCTCACAAAACGTCCTTGATTGTAGGTTCCCTCTTACGTTCCGATCGGCACAAAACCGGCGTGAAATAAGGGTTTTCTCGCATTCACCCCCTTCACAAAGTCGACCGAATACATTAGATTTGAGCATCGTCAAACATTTTGACATTAGAACTCATGAAAACTTTAAAGTTCCTGGTCCCAATCTTAACCGCCGCTTCGCTGGCCTGTGCAGCCTCCGGCCAGACAGCCACTGCGGCAGTCCAAACCCCAATCTCGGTGTCGGCTTCTACTTCCGATGCACCACAGAATCTATCCTATGGCGTGTCGCAAGTCCTTAAGCTGCAACAGGGTGGTCTTGGCAAAGATGTTCTAGTGAACTACGTCAATAACGCCCAGGCCTCATTTGGCATGCGTGCCGACGACATCGTTTATTTGCACAACGTGGGTGTTCCCGAAGAAGTGATTAACGCGATGATGGATAAAGAACGGAATCGCACCGCGATTGCTGAAAACAGCGCATCAGCACCGGTTCAGCAACAAAACGTCCAGCAGCAGCAACCGCAGACCACGATGGTTAATCCACCGGCCCCAACAACTGTGGTGACTCAACCTCCCGTTGTTTACACAAGCCCGACATACGTTTACGAAAATCCGTATCCCTATTACTACAGCCGCCCTTATTACTATGGACCTCCCGTCTCACTTAGCTTCGGTTTCGGTTGGGGTGGTCATTGGGGCGGACATGGCGGATGGGGCGGCCACGGTGGATGGGGTGGCGGTGGGCACGGCGGCGGCGGCCATCACCGCTAAACGGCTTGATTAAATCTCAGGACGCGGTCTCGAATTGAGGCCGCGTTTCTTTGTACCCATTTGACACAGCCCCATTTTTGAACCAAATCAAATAGACAATGCCAACAAACATAACCGATCTCACTCAACGCCCACCGCGCAGTCCACGCTGCCAACTCGGCGGCTACGTCATGCTCCCGCGCGTCCTCGACAAAGCCCGCGCTGCCGTTGCGGGTAAACTCGGCGACTACCATTACGCCGGCAAGGGCATGGACCGCCATTTCCTCAATTTCGTCGGTGTCGATCACGAAGCCCTAAAACAAGAAGTTGCCAAAGGCCTTGGCGACGGCGAACTCCTCGCCTGGGTGCAAGCCAATGGAAAAACCCCACGTCAACCGTGGGAAGTCCAGGCCTGGAACGATTACCACCTCAATCGCACTCCCGACAGCGATGTCGAAACCGCGACTTACTTCACCGATGCCGTCAAAAAATTCAGCGCCACTCGCGAAGACGTCAAAACCTGGTTCGACCTCATGGACCTCGACGACTTCGGCTCCTTCGGCGGCAAACCGTAATTAGCTTCCAACAAAAAAGCGCGGCCACCATTGGCCGCGCCTTTTTTATTGAAAACTGAAAACTGAAAACTGAAAACTGATTACTGCTTACTGCTTCCTCGCCCCACACTTGCAACAAACCAACTTGTCCAAACTCGCCGATCCCGCACCCGCGAAAATAAAGTAGAAAAACACAAAACAATAAAGCACTGCCAATTCCCCTTTGTTCACCAGAGGCAACTGCGCGTCCATCCTGAAATGCATGTGCCAGAACGCAAACGCCATTTGGCCGCACAAAATGAAAGCCACTGGCCGCGTGAACAAACCGAGCAAAAAGAGAACCCCACCAACAAGCTCGATCCAGCCTCCGACAACCATCAGTGGCGGCAAACTGCCTCCCATACCCGAGGCCATTGGCCAACCGAACAACTTCTGCGTCCCATGTTGCAATAACATAAAGCCAACGATGATCCGCAACACCGCGCGCGCACACGGCGCCCACTTTTCGCAACAATTCGAGGAATTCATCCGAGCGTCATACCAGACACAGTTTCATTAACAAGCCAACAAACGTCGCCAAAGAAGCGGGGCCGACGCTGTTGACTTTGACCTCCTGCGGAGTTTGCGCCGGCCCCGATACCAAATAGAGAATCGCAATAGGCTAACGGCCAGCGATGGAATGGCCGTATACCACTCGCAAATTCTCTGCCGCAAATCTCGTGTAATTGCGCACAGCAGCAACCCTTTTCCGAAACCAGCGAAAGCCGTACCCCAACAAAGTTTTCGCCCCGATGCACCCACCGCTTCGTCTTCAAGGATCCTCACACAATCAACCATCTGAGGCTGATGGTGTTCTCACCCACTTCAATTCAATACCTTGCCCGAATAGCCGGGATCTGCGCAGTCGTTTAAAATTACTTTGTCGGGCGAACCAAATGCAGAGGAAGGTTCTTTAAAGCAGCGATGCAGCAGTGGCCGCAATGTTCCCCCGTTTCGCCCGGTTAAATCGGGCCGACTGAACCGACCCACCGCAAAATTTAATTTTTGTAATGAAATACGTTGTTCTTTACGCCGAAGATGACCCCACGGACATGCTCATTTGCCAGCACGCGTTCAAATCGCTCGAAGACCAAATCCATCTCCATTTCGTTTGCGACGGCCACTCGCTGATCGATTGGTTGGAGGGCAACGGCACCTACGCCAATCGCGCCTTCTTCCCCGCACCGCACATCGTCATCGTCGACTCCAAACTCTCCGACACCACCGGTCTCGATTTAGTGCATTGGATCCGCAACCACCGCCACTGGAAAAGCCTCCCTGTCGTTCTCCATTTCGGTTCAATTTCTCCCGAACAAATCACTAAATACCACGAAATCGGCGTCACCGCCTGCATCGAAAAAGAATCCGATTGCCACAACCTGCTCAACGGCATTCGCGCCATCCTTAACGGCGAACGTGTTCGCGAGCCCATCGGTGCGGCTAATTACTGACCAACTTGAATTTGCGCAACCCTCCACAATTTCCAGCTACAAGCTTTGCATTTTAGTATATTGACAGGCCCATTTCATTGCCCCTATTGTCGGCCCTTCAAAATCCACGTTTAGGAATTATTGCATCTATGCTGGGTAGAGCACAAAAAGTGGTACTCTGTG
>JAQGOW010000632.1 GCA_028293405.1 Verrucomicrobiales bacterium | reverse complement strand
GGTCACAAGACGGAATGCTCGTGGTTTGGATTTATGATTCGCGTGAAGCCGACTGCGCCGTTCAGCAAATTCGAATTCGCCCATCATCTCGACGATCACAAGATCATGAATCGAATGTTGTTCGGCGGAAATTTGCTGCGCCAACCGGTGTTCGTGCAATTGAAGAAGGACCGTCCGGATGCGGTGCGCGTGGTGGGCGATCTCAAAGGCGCGGACACGATCATGACGGAAGCGCTTTTCATTGGCACTTATCCGGGGCTGACGCGCGAGATGTTGGACTACGTCATCGACGCCATCCATCAGTTCTGTCGCAAGAAATAAATACGCGCCGACTTGCTCAATGCATGTTCGGCGCGGTATCGCAGGATCTGGATTGTAATTTTAAGATTTCGCTTTCGGCGCGGGTTTGTCGGCGAGTGGATACTTGAATTGCACTTCAAGGACGTCCACGAGATCGAGTACCATTTGCGCCCCGAACTTCAGCATCCCCACATTTTTCTCGTCGGCTGCCTGTTTCGCACCGCGAACGGCTGAGTTGACCGAGGCGCGAAGTTGTTTGTTGGTCACTTTGGATTTCGCGATGGCTTGCCACCAATTATCGTTGTCGTCGGTGATCTTTTTGATAGCAACCCAATCCGGGTTTTCAGCGGCGGCAAGGACTTGCATCTTGTAACCGGCGTAGTCCATCAATTCCACCTCGATAGGCACAGTCAGCGCCTCAGTGGCGAGTTGATCAACGATGAGGCGGAAAATTTCTACAGCGTTGGCAGCGATTGCTCGCCCGTCCTGGGCATCGGCTGCCTTGTGAAGTTTCGCGCGGAGGTTATCGAATTTTTTTGCGACCGTGCCGGGCAAGGCTGCCTTTGTCGCGGCAACGTCCTGGTCGGCGGCAGCGAGCATCTTCGCGATTTTGGCGTTGTCGTGGTGGAGTGCGGGTTCAATCACATCTTCGTAAGGAGCTGTGGCGTGAAGAAGAGCCTTATTTTTCGCTTCTAAGCCGGTCGCAGCCGATTGCGCGAAAGCTACGGTGCTAAGTGTGAAAAGGACACTTGTATATAATAAGACTGTGCAGATGTGACGTCGCATATGTTCTTTAAGTTAATTGCCGAACATGAATAGAACGTACCAACGCCGATGACAAACACGTCATTCGGAACATATCCTGGGCTGACTCGCGAAATGTTGGATTACGTCATCAACGCGATTCATCAGTTCTGTCGGAAGAAGTAGGCCCAGACAAGTCAACCACCAAGACACCAAGTGGGAGTGGAAAGTGGTTCTCGCGAGGGACGCCACCGGGCAGGAACCGACCAGCGAAACGGGGAATGAGCCGAGAATTTGGCGCTTCCGCTTACCCGTGTCATCTGCAATGCGTAGTCGAAATCAGACGCTTTCAACTGTCGGTTTGAACTGCGGCTCGAACCGGGCTTTGGTCGCTTGCTCGAATGAGTAGGCGATGGCGAGCAAGGTTGGTTCGCTGAACGCTTTTCCGAAGAAGGAAATTCCTACGGGCAATCCCATATACTGCGCGGCGGGAACATTGATGTTCGGATAACCGGCGATTGCCGCTGGACCTGAACAGCCGCCGGTGCCTCGGTCGCCGTAAATCACATCGATTGGATCGGCGGGGCCGCCGCTTGGAGCAGCGATGGCGTCGAGATTGTATTGTTTCATCACGGCGTCGATGCCTTCAGCACGCGATGCGCGGCGGCATTTTTCCAATGCTTCCAGATACGCTGAGTCGGTGCGCGGGCCGAGCGCTTGGGATGTGGTGAAGTCTTCCTGGCCGAAGTAGATCAACTCGCGGTTTTTGTTGCGGTCGTTGAACGCGATCAACTCAGCGAGATCGCGCGCGGGAGCTTTCGGGCCGAGCCACGCCAGATATTCGTTTACGCCGGCTTTGAATTCATAGTGAAGCACCACGCTTTCAGCATGACCCCAATTGGTGATTTTGTCTTTGAAGGGAACCAGGATCGCGCCTTTTTGTTCCATCGTTTCCAAAGCTTTCTTGAGGAGCACGTCGCCCATCGATTCAGAGGAGAAAAACTGGCGGGCAATGCCGATGCGTTTGCCGCGCAGGCCGTCGGCGTTCAGGAATTTCGTGTAATCACGTTGGATGTGGTCGGCGGCGGTCGTGGTGACGTCGTCGCGTGAATCGACGCCGACCATCGCGCTGAGCAAGATCGCGGCGTCGGTGACGGTGCGCGCCATGGGACCAGCGGTGTCCTGGGTGCGCGAAATGGGGATGATTCCGAAACGGCTGACGAGGCCGACTGTCGGTTTGATGCCGACGATGCCGCAGACGTTGGCTGGGGAAATGACGGAGCCGTTTGTTTCGGTGCCGATGGCGACAGCGCACAAGTTGGCGGAAACGGCGGTGCCGGAGCCGGAGCTTGAGCCGGAGGGGTTGCGGTCGAGGACGTATGGGTTTTTGGTTTGGCCACCGCGACCGCTCCAACCGCTAATGGAATGATCGCCGCGGAAGTTGGCCCATTCGGTCATGTTCGTTTTGCCGAGGATTACCGCGCCGGCTTCGCGGAGGCGTTTGGCGACGAAGGCATCGCCGGGAGCAATCGAGCCTTCCAACGCGAGCGAGCCAGCGGTGGTGCTCATGCGGTCGTGCGTGGCGATGTTGTCTTTGATTAGAACTGGAATGCCGTGCATGGGGCCGCGTGGGCCTTTTTCTTTGCGCTCGACGTCGAGTTGGTGCGCGATGGTTAGGGCGTCTGGATTGAGTTCGATGATGGCCCGCAGTTTCGGGCCGCGACGGTCGAGGTCGTTGATGCGGTCGAGATATTTTTTACAGATCGAGACGGACGATTCGTGGCCTGAAGCCATCGCTTGTTGGAGGTCGGCGATGGTGGTTTCGGCTAGGCGGAACTTCTTTGGTTCGGCAGTCCTGGACTTTGGTGAGGCGTTTGCCTGCTCGGGAAAGCCGGTTACGACGGGGACGGTGGTTAAGGCACTGAGTTTGAGGAAATCGCGGCGGTTCACGGGTTTATGGATACAGGAATAGGCGGGTTGCGCACAAACAAAATGGAGGATGGGATTGGAAGGGGTAAATTTCTGTTAAGGCGTCGATGTTGTTTGGCTAGAGTAGCTTAGGTCTAAAATTTATCGTCCGCCTGACGGCAATGGAGCAACCGGTGACTATTATAAGGCGCTGCGGCTGGTCTGCGACACAGCCGCGCTCCCAACTAAAGACTTGTCAAATTTGGCTTCGCGGCTACCTTTTACGGCTCGCTACGTCGAACGTAGCAAAGATTTTTATGAAAGCGGAAATTCATCCTAAATATATTGATGCGGAGATTCGTTGCGCTTGCGGCAACGTGATCAAAACGCGTTCAACCAAGGCGACTACCATCCTCGGTATTTGCAACGTTTGCCATCCATTTTACACCGGAACACAGAAGTTCGTGGACACTGCCGGTCGCGTGGACAAATTCCAGCAACGTATGGCCAAGACGCAGCAAGCGCAGGCCGCAAATGCTGCCAAGAAGAAAAAGAAGTAGCTTATTTCAGCTCAACCGCCCGCACTGCCCGACAAACGAAGGGCTGCGGGCGGTTGTGTTTTTACGGAGCGCGGATTTTTGGTTCGTCGCAACGTGAAGTGGCCTGAAGGCCGCGCTCTCTAAAACGCAGGTTATGGATTTACGCCCTTATATCGAAAAATTTCGCCGCCGCTTCGCCGAATTGGAAATGCTCCTCGGTGATCCGAAGCTTTTTGATAATCCGCAAAAGGCGCAGGAGACGACGCGCGAGTATTCGCGCTTGAAGGACCTGGTCGTTCATGGCGAGCGCTATCTGAAAGTGATCGGCGATATGGAAGCGCATCGCGAGATGCTCAAGACCGAACCCGATAGCAGCGAGATGGCGCAGATGGCGCGTGAGGAAATTGCGTCATTGGAGGCGGAAGAAGCCAAACTCAGGAAACTGGTTTTAATCGGATTAGTTCCGGCAGATGCGGCGGACTCGCGCAATACGATTATCGAAATTCGCGCCGGCGCGGGCGGTTCGGAATCTGCACTTTTTGCGGCGGATCTTTACCGGATGTATACGCGCTACTCCGAAGAGCAAGGCTGGAAGGTCGAACCGATGGACAGCAGTCCTTCGGATCTCGGTGGTTTCCGGGAAATTGTTTTTGGCGTGACGGGCTCGGACGTTTATAAACGTTTGAAGTTCGAAAGCGGAGTTCATCGTGTGCAACGCGTGCCCGCGACCGAAGCTCAGGGACGAATTCACACGAGCACTTGCACGGTCGCAGTCTTGCCTGAAGCGCAGGAAGTGGACGTAGAAATTAAGCCCGATGATTTGGATATTACCTGCTGCCGCGCGTCGGGGCCTGGCGGTCAGGGTGTCAACACCACGGATTCGGCGGTGCAAATCATTCACCGGCCCACGGGGGTGACGGTTCGCTGTGCTGACGAACGTTCTCAGCAGAAGAATCGAATTAAAGCCATGCGCGTTTTGCGCTCGCGTATTATGGAAGCGCGCATCGCGGAAGAAAACGCGAAGTACGCCGCACAACGCAAAGCGCAAGTCGGCACCGGTGAACGTAACGAGCGCATTCGCACTTATAATTTTCCACAGAACCGCGTGACGGATCACCGCATCGAACTCACGCTGCATAATTTGCCAACGTTCATTCAAGGGGATATCGACGGGATGATCGAGCCGTTGATGTCGAAGGATACGGAAGAGAAGTTGGCGGCGTTGCAGGTGTAATCGGCAGCGAAACAAGGCCCCCCACCCTTCCAGGGGTGTACACCCGTCACATCGTAACAACCCCTGTAAACATTGGGGATTTTTTCACTTTTACTCGTAACAAATGGGGTAACAAACCTCAGCGGAAGCGTAACAAGGATAGCGGCGCTTGCGGCGAACGGGGAATTCGGTAAATATCGTCGCGGCCGAATCAATGGAGCGCAAATGACTTTTCTTCCCATCGTCGCGCGTGAATTGCGCGTGGCTTCGCGACGCCGCGGAGCTTGGTTGACGCGTGTCAGCGCGGCGTTCATCGGCATTGCCATCGGCACGTTCGTGTTGTTGGCGGAAGCCGGCGAGCAACCCGCACAACTCGGCAAGGAACTGTTCACCACCGTCGCCGGTTTTCTGTTTGTCTACACCACGATCGCAGGTGCGCTGGTGACGTGCGATTGCCTTTCGGAAGAGAAACGCGAAGGCACGATGGGGCTGCTTTTTCTAACGGATCTCAAGGGTTACGATGTTGTTCTTGGCAAACTGGCGGCGACGTCGTTGAACACGATTTACGGAATGCTCGCCGTGGTGCCGTTGATGGCGATTCCGATTTTGCTGGGTGGTGTCTCTAATGCGGAATTTTGGCGGGTTGTCATTGTCGCGATCAATTTGCTGATGTTTTCCCTCGGTGCGGGAATCTTCGCGTCGTCGGTTTCGCGGAGCGATCATCGGGCGATGTTCCTGTCATTTGTGATTGTCGGCGCGGTAATCGTCGTGCCCTGGCTGCTGTCGATGGAACGTTGGGGCCAGGCTAATCGACCGATCGAATGGCTGGCTGTGCTCAGCCCGGCCTTCGGCTGTTTTACCGCGCTTGATGACTCAATACGAAATCCACAAGTGCGGGAGGCCTTTTGGACGAATGCAGCGTGCACCCAAGTTTATTTTTGGGCGTTCATCCTGATCGCATGTCGGGTCGTTCCGCGGTCGTGGCAAGAGACCGGGCAGCGAACGCAATCGCGCGGAGTTTTTGGGTTCTTTCGCGACCTCCTCGAAGGTCATGCTGATGCTCGTGCAAAACGACGCACGCGGATGCTGGAGGTGAACCCTTACCTCTGGCGCGCAGCGCGGCATCGGACCAAGAATTTGCTCGTGTGGACGTTAATCATTGGCGCCGCGTTCTTTTGGTTGGCTACTCGACCAAACGGCGGTGACGGCTACTTCGAGGTGGGTCGCGACATTTTTGTCATCGTCATGCTCCATGCGGCCTTAAAGTGGTGGGTGACGTCCGAAGCGTGCCGGCATTTGTCGGACGACCGGCGCAGCGGCGGG
>JAQGOW010000581.1 GCA_028293405.1 Verrucomicrobiales bacterium | reverse complement strand
AACGGCGCGCTTCGTCACTGTTGAGGCACAAACCGAAAGCGTCGTGCTCGCCAAAAAATCCGCCGAATGGAACGGCTTGCCGAAGCGCTTCGACATTCGCACCGGAGACTTTCGAGACGCGACAGCTCTGAGCGCCGACGAAAAATTCGATCTCGTCCTCGGCACCCCTCCCTATTTCCCGCTCGGCTCCGGCATCGAAGGCGATCATCCCCAAAAAATCGCCTGCCGCTTCGAAATGCGCGGAAACATCGCCGACTACTGCAAAACCGCCGCCGAACATCTTGCTCCCGGAGGATGGTTTGCGTGCGTCTTCCCCGTGAATCCAGACGCACAACACGAACGGGTCCGCGATGCCGCCAAACTATCTGGCCTCACCATCGTCCGCTGGCGTCCCGTCACCTTGCGCGAAGGCGAGCGCCCGTTGCTCGGTTTATTCGCCATGGTGCGGTCCAGTGATTTGCCAGAGTCCATGCGCGAGCGCACTTGGACCGAACCAGAGTTAATCATCCGAACAAAAACCGGCGAAGTGCATCCGGAATATCGCGCGGTGAAGATGTCATTTGGTTTTCCACCTTGAGGTTCGGGCCGTTTTTACCTAACGTTTTTAGCACTACCAGCGCCGAGAAATATGTACCGCGATAAAAAAGTCGTCGTCGTCATGCCCGCTTACAATGCGGCCAAGACACTCGTGCGCACCTACGACGAAGTCATGCAGCAAGGCGTCGTCGACAAGGTCATCATCGTGGACGACTGCAGCCGCGACGAGACCACCGCCCTCGCGAAAAAGCTGCCGAACACGATCGTCTTCACCCATCTGAAAAATCTCGGTTACGGCGGCAATCAAAAGAGCTGCTACCGCCTCGCGCTGCAAGAAGACGCCGACATCGTCATCATGGTCCATCCAGACTCGCAATACACGCCGCACCTCATCCCAGCGATGGCTTCGTTGATTGCGAGTGGATTATATCCGTGCGTGCTCGGCAGTCGCATCCTCGGCGGCTACGCGCTGCAAGGCGGTATGCCCGCATGGAAATACGTCGCGAACCGTTTTCTGACCGCGGCCGAGAACATCATGCTCGGCGCAAAATTATCCGAGTATCACACCGGCTACCGCGCGTTCTCCCGTGAAATTTTGGAACGCCTTCCGCTCTCGGAAAATTCGAACGACTTCGTTTTCGACAACCAAATGCTCGCGCAAATTTTGTGGTTCGGTTACACCATCGCAGAGATCAGTTGCCCGACGAAATATTTCAAAGAAGCCTCTTCCATCAACTTCCGTCGCAGCGTGAAATACGGTTTCGGTTGTCTCGGGACAGCGTGGAAATTTCGGATGGCCAAGTGGAACCTGAGCAATTCTTCCTTGTTCCCTAAGAACCTTCCAATGCGCACCGCAACCGCACCAGCGCCTGTCTCCGTTGCCGGGAAATAAAACGCGATGGCTCAGTCAAAGAGCACAATACTAATTGGCCTCGGGTTGGTATTGGTCGTGTTCGCCGTGTTCTCGCCGGTGCTCACGTGCGATTTCGTCAATTACGACGATCTCGGCTACATCACGAATAACCAAAGCGTTCACCACGGTATCACCGGAGAAAGTTTGAAGTGGGCCTTCACCACCGGACAGCAAAGCAACTGGCACCCGCTCACATGGATTTCGCACATGCTCGACATTCAGATTTTTGGGCTGAAGCCGATGGGCCATCACTTGATCAACCTTCTTTTTCACGCCGCGAATTCCGTTCTCATGTTTTTACTTTTGCGACGAATGACCAGAGCGATGTGGCCGAGCGCGTTCGTGGCCGCGATGTTTGCGCTGCATCCCTTGCGTGTCGAATCGGTCGCGTGGGTCTCGGAACGCAAAGACGTCCTTAGTACGTTTTTTTGGATACTGACCGTGGGTGCCTACGTGCGTTACGTGCAAACACCTTCGCAACGGTCGAAGTGGTTCACGTTATCGCTCGCATTCTTCGCATTGGCATTAATGAGCAAACCCATGGTCGTCACGCTGCCGTTTGTGCTCTTGTTGATTGATGTTTGGCCGCTGAAACGAATCGACGTTTCGCGCTTGAGCTTCGCGAATATAAAACGACCACTGGTCGAAAAACTCCCATTCATCGCATTGGCTCTGATTTCAAGCATCGTCACGTTCATCGTCCAACGGCAAGGCGGAGCAGTATCTTCATTGAGCAGCCTGACAATCCCGCAACGAATCGAAAATATGTTTGTGGCCTACGTGCGGTACATCGGCAAAACGCTCTGGCCGGCGCGGTTGTCCATTCTTTACCCGCATCCCGGCCAATGGCCGTGGTGGGCCATTTCCGTTTCTATCCTGATTCTGGTCGCGGTGACGGTGTTAGTAATGCGCCAGCTGCGCGCGCGCCCCTATCTCGCCGTCGGCTGGCTTTGGTTTGTAGGAATGTTGATTCCTGTGATCGGTCTGGTGCAGGTCGGCATTCAATCCATGGCCGATCGCTATAGCTATCTTCCCATTGTCGGCCTGTTCATCGCGATAACCTGGGCAGCCCCCGAATTCATCCGTTCTCGCGCCGCGATCACCACCTTCGCCGCCGTCGCCATTGCCGCTTGCTGCGTCCTGACGCCTATTCAAGTCGGCTACTGGAAAAACAGCGAAACACTTTTCACCCACGCCGTTGAAGTGACGGACGACAATTACCTCGCCTATAACAATCTCGGTTATTACCTCTCCAACAAAGGCGAACCCAAACGCGCGATGGAATTCTACAAAAAAGCCATCGAGATCAAACCCACCTACGAAGACGCGCATAACAATCTCGGCTACTGCCTCGCCGGTATGGGCCGCAATCAAGAGGCAATCGAAGAATACAAAAAAGCGCTCGGCATCAATCGTAAACTGACCGAAGCGCACAACAACTTAGGCAACGCGCTTTCCAACATCGGCGAAACCGAAGCCGCCATTCACGAATACCAAATCGCGCTCGAAGAAGACCCAAAGCACGCCGACGCTCACAACAACTACGGCATCGCCCTCGCAATGAAAGGCCAGTTGCCTGAAGCCATCGAGCAATTCCAATTAGCGGAGCGTTACAAAGACAACTACGCCAGCGCGCATAGCAATTTGGGCAACGCCTACGCCGCGCTGGGAAACAATCTCCTCACCGAAGGAAAAACCGCTGAGGCGCAACAAAAGTTCGGCCAGGCGATTGCCGAGTACAACGAGTGTCTGCGCATCAACCCCGACGACCCACAAGCCCACAACAACCTTGGCAACGTCCTGGCTCAGCAGGAAAAACTCGTCGAAGCCATCGCCGAATACCGCAAAGCGATCGCGATGAAAGACGAAAACCCCGAAGCCCATTTCAACCTCGGCTTCGCCCTGTCCAGACAAGGCAACGCAAAAGAAGCCGACGCCGAATACCTGATCGCCTTGAAGCAAAGGCCCAACTACCCCGAAGCGGCAAACCAACTCCAAATTCTGCGCTCTGCCGCAAAGTAGTTCCGCACCGAAAACAGAAAGGCGCACCAGCGTGAACCGGTGCGCCTAAATTGTTGAGAACCTAACGCGTTATTTCCCGACTGGTTTAACCAAGCCGCTACCCGTCTTTGCATCCGAAGTCGAATCAGCCTTCGTTGCAGCTGGTGCCATCGCATTCAGCTCCTTCAAAATCATATCCGTGACGTCATTCTGGCCATCGGTATAAAGCACCATCGGCGTGTTGTTCATCGTGTCACCGGACGAATCAAAAACCATGTTGTAACCAGCGCTTTTGCTCTTCGTATTTACGACCTGGCGGATTTCGGTCACGATCGCGTCCCATTTCAGCTTCTTCTTTTCGAACAACTTCTGTTGCGCCACGCGATCGTAGTCGTTGACGGCCTGCTCGGTCTCGCGCAATTCCACCAGCTTACGCTCGGCCTGTTGCTTGGCCTTGTCGCGTTCCTCGCTCGAAAGCGCCTGGTCATTCGCGCGGCTGATCAGACCCTTCCAATCGTCCTCAAGCTTCTTGTATTGATCGACAATGCCTTTGCGTTCTTTTTGCACGTCATCGGCTTCCTTCTTCAGGATCTCGTCCGCCTGCTTGGTCTTATAATAATTATCGAAAACTTTGCGCAGATCAATCGTGGCGATTTTCATCTCGGCGTGCGCTGCGGTGGCGAAGCACAAAGCCGCGGCGATCAATCCGCCTA
>JAQGOW010000535.1 GCA_028293405.1 Verrucomicrobiales bacterium | reverse complement strand
AAGGACGCTGGCGCGACTGCGTTCGGTGGCCGCGCCGTAATTGCCGCCGTATTCGCCACGAAACGACGCGAAGGTTAGTTTGCCGGCGATTGGATATTGCGCGTTCACCGGTGAGTAAATGGACAGGTAAGTTTGGCCACGGAACACGGCGTGTTGTTCGTTGTCGGCCAAAATATCGACGATGTTTAGCTCGTTCATTTCCAGGTCGCCGGCGCGCAGATGGAAGCCGATGAGATAAATCAGGCCGGAGAAAATCACGACGTAGCAAGGGAACGTAATCCACGTGAGCATCTGTTTGTTGATTTTCTTGAGCCAATAGTGATCGAGCGGTCCGATGACGACGAGGTAACCGCCGAGCAACAGGAGCAGCCAGCCGAGTGGCAGTTTCCGAACTTGTTTGCTGTCGATCATTGCGCCGAAAATTCCGTCGGTGCTGAATCGTCCGGATTCGGCGCGGAGTTCGGCGGATTGGAATAACGTGTCGGATGCTTGCGAAACGTGCGCCCAGAACCAGTCACGATTGGTCCACGACAGAAATGGCTCGCGTTCGGGGCTGAAGGTGAGAACGGAAATTTTGCCACGGCCGCGCATGGCGTCGATCATCAAGGGTTGTTCAGCGGAGCCGATAGTGACGAGGCCATCGAGTAGTTTGCCGGTCACGATTGGCAATGGCGTGGATTCGAAATGCTCGTCGGAGTGGACATCGGTGTTCGCGAACGTTCGAGTTTTCTTTTTCGTCTTTGATGTGTTGATGGGGTTCTCGCCGGGCACCAACGCTTTGTTCACCGCGTCTTGAATGTAGTCCTGCAAGTCGGAGTGATCTTTGACGACGGCAGCGCCTTCGAGTTTGCACGGCATCAAATCGCGCAACCACGGATTGCCGTTGATATCCGAAGGCTGTTCGACGGCGACGACGAGATGGCCGCCGCGTTGCAACCATGCCATCAACGCCTGCGCGCGCGGCACGTCGAGAGCGAGCGCTTTTTCGGAGTTTAGGTAAACAACGTTGATGCCTTCGAGCGCGAGTGGATTGTCAGGGAACATCTCCGGCTGCAAACGCGCGGCGACGGGTTGGAGGTCGGAATTGTTCGAGTGAATCTGCGGAAACGTCGGCACGCCGGAAACGGTTCGGGAAATCGCGGCGACGATCGGCATTCCGGGCAAGCTGCCTCGGCGCGGACGCAGCATCGGTTGTTCGGCGATGACTTTGCGGCCCTGGACCAATTGAGCCGACCAAAACCGCGAGTGCGTTGCAAAGACTGGGATGAAAATTCGTTTTTGCGTGCCGGTCGGGAGTTCGACGCGAACTCGGCGGCTGTAGCCACCGGAAAGTTCGTCGGAAGAAATTTCGATGTCAGCGGTGAAACCGGGGCCATCGTTTTGCAACTCGCAGGTGATCGGGAACCATGCGCAAGTCGGGACGAGACCGTCGTAGCCGACGAAGGCGTCGAAGCGCACGTTTGCGTTTGCGAAAATTGGAAAAAATAAACCAAGCATGAAGCCGCACAGCGTGAGTCTGCGTAGTCCCTGGCGAATGCTCGTAACCTGCTTGGAAACCATATTGGTTGTGGCTGCGCTCGTTATAGTCCCCTGCCCTGAGCAAAGCAAAGCGTTTTCTGTTGCGGGAACGAGGAGATTAGGATTTCGCGCGGAGGGTTACGATCGTGGCGCCGGTGCCGCCGTAGGTTGCGCTGGCAGTCGCGAATCGTTCGACGGCGGGATGTCGCGACAGAATTGCGTGGACGGAACGTTGCAGGTTGCCGATGCCTTTGCCGTGGATGATGCGCACTTCGAGAATCCCGGCTTGCTGACACGCGACTAAATATTCTGGGACGAGGTCGCCGATTTCCTTTGGGCTGAACGTGTGCAGGTCGAGCACTCCGTCGATCGGCAATTGAATTGGTTCGTCGTCGTTCAAATGGTGTCGAGAACGCAACGCACGCCTGCGATCAGTGACGCGATGCGGACGTTCAACGGGAAGTCGGACGGCGCTTCCAACGTGTAGGCGAGGCGCGTTTTGTTTTTGATGAGGTAAATCGATTCAGGCCATTGCGGGCGTTCGTCTGGATCGACGCCCGGCCGAATGATTCCACCTTGCGCAGGCCAGCCTTCGATTTCGTTCGAGCGATCGATCGGACAAACTTCTTCCACGGCGGAAATTATTTTTTCGGCGAACGATGATTTGTGATCAGGATTTTGTTCGAACAAATAAAAGCCGTGCGATTCCCAGTCTTCGTGCAAACACAAGGTGATATCAAAAGTAGGCTGCTCGCCGAGCCAACTCACGTGCGTGCGGACTTCCTCCGTTTGCAGATGGCGGTAGTCGCGATTGAGATCGATGCCTGCAAAATTTTCGCGGCGATTGTGCGGGAAACCGGTGAGGTTCAAACACGGGCACAACCAGATGGCGGCGTCTTTCGGCCAATTATTTTCGCGCAACAGTTGCAACGTTGCGAGCGGGCCGGCGGGTTCGTCGCCGTGAATTCCGGTGGATATATATATGCGGTTGCGCGGATTGGTCAGGCCACGTCGGTATGCAATGAAGTCGGTGGTGTTTGCGCCGGTGATGGTTTGCAGGCGGATGCGATCTTTATGCCAACCTTTGTCGGCGATGGTCTGGTCGATATCCTGGAGGACGGCGTCGATGTCGATCGATTCACCGCAGTAACGTCCGATATTTTTGCCAAGCCGCATCAGGATACATTTTACCTCGCGGGGCGGAGTGCGCAAGGCTGGTAGGGGGGAAGCGCCTAGTGAGCTTTTTGTGAACTTAGCGCTTGTTCTTGTAAAGGCTCGGCTGGAGCCTCGCCCTACCGATCGTCTCGCTTACCACTCGTTATTGTTGGTCGGTGAAGCCGTGGCTTTCCCAGTCGGGGTCGAGGCCGAGATCTTTGAGCATCTGCAAATCTTTTTCGACGGACTGGTTCAGCGTCGTCAAATAGTTGCCGACCATCAACGCGCTCGCGCCAGCGGTGAAGACCATGCTCTGCATGTCGCGCAGGTTCACCGTGCGGCCACCCGCGATCATGATTTCCTGTCTCGGCAAAATGAAACGGAAGCAGGCGATGGTTTGAAGAATTTCCATCGGCGGTACCGGCGGGACGTTTTCGAGCGGCGTGCCTTTGATGGGATTGAGAATGTTGATGGGCACGACGTTCGCGCCGATGTCGCGCAAGGACATGGCGAGATCGAGACGATCTTCGTGCGTTTCGCCCATGCCGATGATGCCGCCGGAACAAATTTTGATGCCCGCTTTTTTGAGGTAACCGATAGTTTCCAAACGGTCCTCGAAAGTATGCGTGGTGCAATGTTTCGGGAAAAAGCTGCGCGAGCTTTCTAGATTATGGCCGTAACATTCGAGGCCGGCTTCTTTCAAACGGTCGGCGACGTTTTGGCTTTTGATGAGACCGAGCGATGCGTCAGGACGGGTCTTGCCGCTTTTGGCGAGGTCGCGGATGCGATCGCAAACTTCGTCGAGCATCGGACCTTCTTTAAGTCCGCGCCATGCGGCGACTAAACCGACGGCTGTGACAGAATTGCGATTCGCTTCGTCAGCGGCTTCCAGAACTGGTTCGGGATCGACGAAACCATACTTCGGCGAACCGGTTTGGTGGAAAGCTGACTGGGCGCAAAAGCTGCAGTTCTCGGAGCACGAGCCAGCCTTGGCGTTCACAATGGAGCAAAGGTGGATTTTGTTTCCTTTGAAGTGCTCACGAATGCGATTGGCGCCTGCCATCAAATCGAAAATGTCGGCGGTGTCGCGTAGCGCGAAACACCACTGCGCGTCTTCGCGGGAGATTTGCTCGCCGTTGAGTACAGCGCGCGTTAGCGCACCGATGCGCTCGTGATTCGACATGACTGGTTTTGCGTCAACCAAGCTCGTGGTCATGGTTGACACAATAAACATCGATCGATTTTTGTTCAAGAAGCATTTGAGAAAACAGAAACCGCCGCGCGAGATTACTCGACGCGGCGGTTGCAAATTACGTTGCTGCGGACGTGACCGTCCGCGTTCCGATCAGCGGCTACTTAGTCGCAGCGGCGGTCTTGGTCGGCTTCACTACGGGTGATGTCACCGTGACCGTTTTGTTGGTCGCGGTCGTATCCGCTTTGGGTTCTTCCTTTTTCTCGACCATCAAATCGGCGCGGTTGCGCACGAGAGGATCGACGGTGTAGGAAGCGATTAGATACGTCCATTTGTCGAGCTTCTGCTCGTTGGCGAACTTGTCCTGGAGGGGCTTGTTCTTGTCCGCGAATTCTTTGTCGAGCTTCGCCTTGTCTTCGGGTTTCTCGTCTTTGCCCGTAGTG
>JAQGOW010000466.1 GCA_028293405.1 Verrucomicrobiales bacterium | reverse complement strand
AACGGCGGCCGCGTGCGCTCCCAGAATCGCGTTTCTCGCGCACCGCAATTTGGGGCGCAGCCTGGGCACTGGTTTTTTTCGCGGTCGTACCCGCCTTCCGTTGGCATGAGATGAAAACGCACGAGTTTGAGACGGCTGGCCTTTTGTCTTCTCCTCTAATGATTTTTGTTTCGTTTGGCATTTTGCTGCCGGCGTTCATCGCTCCTTTGGGCGCTACCATTCTCGGCTGGATTTCCATTTCGCAAATCCGGCGTTCGGCGGGACGCCTGGACGGTCTTGGTTTAGCGCTCTTCGATGGATTGCTCTTTCCGCTGCTGGCGCTGGATTTTTTGATTGTGATTATCGCTGCAAACCTTATCCCGGATTCGTTCGACGACAACCCGCACAATTTGCTGGTTCTCGGTGCAATGATTGGCTCGGGTGTTGCCGACGTTTTCATCGTCCGCCGAGTCTGGCGCACGGTCAGCAAGTCCTCAATGGCAAGCGCGGTGAAAAATGCCCAGACGGATTTCCAAAAAACCACAAGCTACCACCCGCAATCTGCAACCTCTGATGATTCAGGGTCTGCCAAACGCCGCCTTTCCTCCCTCGCAATACTCGGTGCCATCTGGGGTATCCTTTTTCTGCCGCTGTGCAAATTCCATCCGGCAGCGGGAGTTGAATTCTGGGTCGCTTACGATTACTCACAACTATCGCACCTGTCGTTTACACGATCGCTGCTGATAATCCCGCCGATGATCAGCTTCTCCGCTCCGTTTGGTATGACGATTCTCGGCTGGCTGGCCGTGCGCCAAATTCGTCGTTCCCGTGGGCGTATTATCGGACTCGGGCTTGCAGTGTTTGACGGCTTACTCTTTCCGCTTCTGATCTGCGATGTGCTAATCATCGTTCTCGCGGCGGACTTAATCGGCATCGAAGAACGTCCCACCGGACTCGCGTTCGTAAATGAACATTTCACATTTTTGGACTTTGCCATAGTTGCGCTGGCGGCTGCGCTGGTCATTAGCAGCAACTGGTGGGTATCTCGGGCGGTGTGGCGCGCCGTTAGCAAGGTGAACACCGGGCAAATTTCAACGCCGGAATCTCGTGGCGGCCCAGGTGCGAGCATATGACGAAGAACTATCTACCTTTCGTAACCGTGCTTCTGTGTGGAATGCTGATCGGCGCTTTTGTGTTCGGGCGGCAAAGCACGCCAACCTGGGAGTATGATTTCATGACCTATCAAGGCCCGTTCAATCCTCTTGACTTCGACGAACGCGGCGCAGACGGCTGGGAAATCGCCGCCGTCTTTAAGAACCACACCTATCCCAGCCGCGAGACTGTCGTTTTAAAACGACGCCGTTAAACTTTGCGACTCACCGTTAGCCGAAAACATGAACAAAACTTCACTATGAAAATTAAGTATATAGTCATGTCACTGTTCCCGATCGTCTGTTTCGTGTGCGGTTGCGTTACGCGCAACACCGTTAAAGACGAACCCCGTCAAACTGTTCTTTTCAGCAGCCAAAAAGCCGCGGAAGTTTTCTACCAGGCCTACCTTTTGGAATACTATCCCTCACAGTCGGGTAACGGTGTCTCAGTTGTCATATATCCGCCATACGCGCACCACAGGCACTCCACAGACAACGTCTACTTCAACGCTGCGATTAGAAAAGCAGACTGCAACCGTGACGGAACTATTTCGGAGGAGGAAGCAACGACATACTTGGCGTATGTTCGACAAACGAACAAGTATGCGAAGTCAATGCACCAGAGATGACTTTTTCCTGCACCTGGCTTTTAGCTCCAGCGCTGCGGAGACAGTTAACACCTTCAACTCGCCGCGCCCGCTGTGAAGAAAAGCGGCTTGCCCACGATGCCGGGCTCACCGCCCTCTGTTGTATTTCGATTGCCTCGGATACTTGAAAGCGGCAGGGGACTGAGTAGCCGTCGAAGGTCATCCCTTGCAGTGGACGGATAAATCAAATCCCCGGCAGCGCGGGGGTTGCTTCTTTGCTCGCGCGGTTTTCTGCGACCCATTCGGTGACGATTCGGTAGCCCACGGCAATCAACGTCGGTCCGAGAAATACGCCGATGAAACCAAAAGCCATCGCGCCGCCGAGGACGCCGAAGAAAATCAGCAGGAAGGGCAAATCACTTCCCTGACTGATCAACCATGGCTTCACCACATTGTCGACGCTGCTCACGCCGACGCCCCAAACGATCATGAAAATTCCCCAGCCGGTGCGGCCTTGTGAGAACAACCAGATCGAAACCGGAATCCAAATCAGCGGTGGCCCCGCCGGAACGACCGACAAAAAAAACGTGAGAAAACCGAGAAGCAACGCGCCGGGCACACCCGCAATCAAAAAACCGATTCCGGCCATGACCGCCTGGACGATCGCCGTTCCCAAAATGCCATAGACGACCCCGCGCACCGTTTGGCCCGCCAGCATCAACATTTGTTTGCCGCGTTCGCCAGCGATCTGGTTGATCGCACTTTGCAGCCAATCCGCCATCGCGCGGCCGTCGCGGAACAAGAAGAACGTGATAAAAATACTCAGCGCCATTCGGGTCAACCCGAGACCAGAAGCAATTCCAATTTTGAGCAGCCAACCACTGAGCGGTTCGATGACGCCTTTGAGTTGCTTGAACAAGCCGGCATTCAAGCTGCCGAGGGAGTTCCATTGCTGGACTAAAAACGAACCTGCCATGGGAACCTTTCCCAACCAGGTGGGCGCGGGTGGCAATCCTTCGTCCACCCAACGATGCGCCGCAACGCTCAAATCGTGAACATTGTCGGACAGGCTGATCCCAACAACAACAAAGGGCAGAAGAATAACGAGCGTGATAAGAACGGCCATGACAAGTGCCGCCAACGTGCGCCGACCTTTCAAGGCGTTGAGCAGTCGTTCGTAGATTGGCCAGCAGGAGTAACAAAGGATCATCGCCCACGCCAAGGCCGACACGAAAGGAAACAGCACCAGAACGCAGCCGATAAAAAGAATCAGGATGAGCGCGAGCGCCAAATAAGTTTCGACCTTTAATTTGATGTCGTTCATGCGGTCGGTGTCACTATAGCTGCCTGTCAAAAGAAGAGTGCGCAAGCGAAACCGGTTTGCGCTGTTGTAGTCGTCGTTCCTCAACCGATAGCGCCTGCCGCGAAGAAGAACGGCTTGCCCCTCGATTCCGGGTCCCATCCGGCCTCGATCGCATTTTGAATGCATTCGATTAACCGGCGATTTGATATTTGGAACCGCTGCTGCTGCGGCATTTCTCCACGACCTGTAAGTTCAACGGCAAATTGCAAAATCAATTCGCGCCGGCTTTGTTCCGTTGGCTTTACCAATAGGGCCCAGCCCAATGGAACGCCGTCGCCTGTCCATCGCGGCTGCCTATGGACGCTCCATTCGTATTCGTCTTTACCGATTTTGACTGTGCCGTTTTTCATTTCGTAATCGCTCGCGCCATACATACCTCAGACCACGTGTGGATAAAACTCATTTTGAGTCCTGTTCGTAATTCTTGAGATTGGGCAGGAACGCCGTCAATAACCCGAGCAAGGGCAGGAACGAACATGCTTTGATCACAAATATGATGCTGGTGGCGTCGGCGAGTTTGCCGAGCACGGCCGAGGCGATGCCCGCCAATCCGAACGCGAAGCCGAAGAACAGTCCGGCGATCGTGCCCACTTTTCCGGGAAGCAATTCCGTCGCATAAACCAGGATCGCTGGAAACGCCGAAGCCATGATCATTCCGTTGATGACGCTCAGAATGATCGTGAATGGAAGATTGGCGTGCGGGAGCAAGATGGCGAAGGGCGCCATGCCGAGGATCGAAATCCAGATGACAAGTTTGC